>JAGWRQ010000051.1 GCA_028869615.1 Candidatus Methylomirabilota bacterium
AGCCCAGGGTCGTCCGGATCAACGAATTCCGTCTGGAAGCCATCCCCGAAGGGTACCTCCTGATCTTCTCCAACCTGGACGTGCCTGGGGTCATTGGGACAATCGGTACCCTGCTCGGGAAGAACCGGGTCAACATTGCCGGAATGCAGTTGGGGCGGGAGCGGCCCGGCGGCCGAGCCGTATCGGTGGTGAATGTCGACCACCCTGTTCCCGCTCATGTCATCGATGAAATCCGCCGGCTCCCCAATATCGTCTTCGTCAAGCTGGTGAAGGCCTGAAGATAGCTGTCAGCGATTAGCCCTCAGCGATCAGTAAAGGCTGAAAGCTGATAGCTGAACGCTGAAAGCTGATCCCTGATGAGCGACTTCGAATATTCCTCCAAGACCAGCATCCCGAAAGGCGTTCGGGTCTTTCCGCCGGAGGAGACTGCGCTGCGCCGCTGGGCTGAGCGCCGAATCCTTACGGTGTTTGAGCGGTGGGGATTTCAAGAGGTCATCACCCCGACGTTCGAATACCTGGAGGTCTTCTCGGGAGAGCCGGAGCGGGAGGGCGGAGACAAGATCTTCAAGTTTGTCGATCGGCAGACCGGCCGCCTGCTCGCGCTGCGGTACGACCCGACCCCCCAGGTGGCGCGCCTCGCGGCGACCACGCTTCGGCACCGTCCCTTGCCGTTACGTCTCTCTTATGTGACGAATGTCTTTCGCTATGAGACCCCTCAGGCTGGCCGGCAGCGCGAGTGCGTCCAGCTTGGCGTGGAGCTGATCGGGCTGGAGCGACCGGAGGCCGATGCCGAGATGGTGGCGATGGTGGTGGAGGGCTGCCAGGCCCTCGGCCTGCAGCGTTTTCAGATCGATGTCGGCCAGATCGAGTACGTGCGGGGGCTCGTCGATGCCCTGGGGCTCGAATCCGATCGACGCCGAGCGCTTGTCTCGGCCATCGACAGGAAAGATACCATCGAGATCGAGCTGCTCCTGCGAGGTCTGGACGCGGACGGCAAATCCAAACAGGCCGTACTGGATCTGCCGATGCTCTATGGAGGGAAGGAGGTCCTGGCCCGCGCGCGGGACTTGGCGCCCAACCGGCGTTCACAGGAAGCCCTGAGCAACCTCGCCCAGGTCTATGAGGTTCTGGAGCAGTATGGTCTCGCCGATCAGGTGATTATTGATCTCGGCGAAGCGAGGGCCTTCGAGTACCACACCGGCGTGACCTTTGCGGCATTTGCGCAGGGCCTGGGCTCGGAGATTTCGCGCGGCGGCCGATACGACGACCTGATCGGCGGGTTTGGGTATCCCTGCCCTGCCACCGGCTTCGCCTTCGATCTGGACAAGGTCTTGGAGGCAGTAGCGACCGAGAACCGGCCTCCCCTTGTAACGGGCCAGAGGTTTCTGATTATCGACTTTAACCCTGACAAGCGATATGCCCTTCGCATCGCTCGACTTCTGCGGGAACAGGGCTACTCGGCGGCGAGGGACATCATCAAGCGGGACCTGCAAGGCTCATTCGACTACGCAAAGAGATCCGGGATCGGCCGAGCGATTGTGCTGGGCCTACCTCATTTACCTCAAGACGAGTTGCTCATCAGGGATCTCGACTCCGGGAGTGAGGAGCGGGTCCCGGTCGAGCGGTTTTGCGGCGAGGTCGAACGTGGAGAGCGGCGATGGCCAATGTAATCGTTGTCGGCACGCAGTGGGGCGACGAAGGGAAGGGCAAAATTGTTGATCTCCTCTCAGAGTATTTCGATGCGGTGGCCCGGTACCAGGGTGGGACCAACGCGGGCCATACGGTCGTGGTGGAAGAGGAGAAGATTGTCCTGCACCTGGTCCCGTCAGGCGTGCTGAGGAAAGGGAAGGTCTGCATCCTAGGAAACGGCGTGGTGATCGATCTGACCGCCCTCATCCAGGAAATAGATCAGCTCAGCAAGCTGCACGTCAAGATCGAGGAGAACTTCTTTATCAGCAAGAACGCGCATCTGGTGCTCCCCTACCATGCGATCCTGGACGCCGAACTGGAGCGGCTCCGAGAGGGTCGACAGATCGGGACCACCAGACGCGGGATCGGTCCGGCCTATGTCGATAAGATGGCGAGGACGGGGATCCGTGTGGGTGATCTGGCCGACCGCGACTTCTTCAAGGAGCGGCTCCGCAATAATCTTGAAGAGAAGCGGGTCCAGTTCCCCCATCATCAGGAGTTGCAGGAGCTGGATTACGAAAAGATGGCGGCGGAGCAGCTTGAACAGTTCGAGCGTGTTCGCGGCTTCGTAGTGGATAGCTCCCTCGTCATTCACGACCTGATCAAAACCGGGAAGAGCGTCCTGTTTGAGGGGGCACAGGGGACCCTCCTGGATGTCGATCTCGGGACCTACCCCTACGTCACCTCATCGAGCGCCACGGCCGGAGGCGCCTGCACCGGGACCGGGGTGAGTCCGCTCACGATCGACGGCGTCCTCGGCGTCACCAAGGCCTATACGACGCGCGTCGGCGAGGGGCCGATGCCGACGGAGCTGACGGATGCGATCGGCCAGATGCTGCAGAAGCGCGGACAGGAGCTCGGGGCCACAACGGGGCGGCCGCGGCGCTGCGGCTGGTTCGATGCCGTTGCCGTCAGATACAGCGCCAGGATCAACGGTCTCTCGGCTCTGGCCCTCATGAAGCTGGACGTCCTGGATACCTGTGAGTCGATTCGGATCTGCACAAGCTACCGATGCAACGGTACGATCCTTCGAGACTTTCCGAACGAGACCGGTCTCCTGCAGGCGTGTGAGCCGATCTATGAAGAGGTACCAGGCTGGAACGAGAGCATCGCCGGCATTACCTCATACAAGTATTTGCCGACCCGGTGCCGGACTTATATCGAGCGGATTGAGGGGCTGACAGGGGTGAAGGTCGGACTTATCTCTATAGGGCCCAGGCGGGATCAGACAATCCTTCGCTCGACGCCGGCCTTGCGGCAGTGGGGACTGGCGCGCTAAACTTCCTCTGAAACGTCGCGTCTATAGCCTTCTGCATGACGACCCGTTAGCTCAGTTGGCAGAGCTCCTGCCTTTTAAGCAGGGAGTCCCGGGTTCGAGTCCCGGACGGGTCACCACCCTTTTCCTGTCTGCGTGAAGACATTGGCTGCTGAGAGCCGGATGGCGCATATCAGGCATCTCACGAGACCGTAGGGCCGGGGTCAGGGATGCCGGCTTCGACGAAGCCTTTCTCCCGCAGAATACAACTGTCACAGGCGCGACAGGGCCGTCCATCCGGGGTCGGGTCGTAGCAGCTCCAGGTCAGCGCGAAATCGACTCCAAGGGCAGCGCCTCGCCGGACGATCTCGGCCTTGGTCAAGTGGATCAGCGGCGTGTGGATAGTGAGCTTGGATCCGCCTTCAACGCCGGCCTGCGTCGCCAGATTCGCCATCCGCTCGAAGGCCGCAATATACTCAGGACGACAATCCGGGTACCCGCTATAGTCGATCGCGTTGACCCCGAGCACGATGTCTTCCGAACCGATCACCTCCGCCCAGGCGAGCGCATAGGAGAGAAAGATGGTGTTGCGGGCGGGGACATAGGTGACGGGGATGCCGGAGCCGATCTCGTCCAGCCCGCGGCTCTTCGGCACCGGGATGTCAGCGGTCAGGGCCGACCCGCCGATCTGCCGAAGATCGAGGTCAAGGATAAGGTGCTGGACGGCACCAAGGGCGGTTGCGATCCGTTTCGCGCTTTCCACCTCGCGCGCGTGACGCTGGCCGTAGCGAAAGGTGAGGGCATGAAGCTGATACCCCTTGGCCTTTATCACCGCGGCCGCCGTTGTGGAGTCGATCCCACCACTCAGCAGGACCACAGCCCGCTTGCCTGCCTGTGCGTCGCACGCAGACAGGTTCACTACACCCCCCGCCGATCCGGATCCCAAAGGTACTTATGAAGCTGAATCTGAAGCCTGGCGTCAAGTCGATCAGCCAAGAGCCATTCCGCCAGTTCCCCAGGGTGCAACTCGCCCAACACCGGGGAGAAGAGGACCTGGGCCTTTTCGGCCAGGGCGTGCTCCGCCATCACTCGCCTGGCCCACTCGTAGTCGCGGCGATCCGCCACGACGAATTTGATCTGATCCTTCCTGTCGAGATACCGGAGGTTATCAAGATTGTTGTGAGGGTCCATCCAGCTCCCCGGAGCCTTGAGGTCCAGGATCTTGACCACCCTGGGGTCGAGGCGATCAACGCTAAGGCTCCCCCCTGTCTCGATCAAGACTTCGTATCCCTCAAGGAGCAAGCGACCAATCAGGGGATATACCTCTTTCTGTAATAGCGGCTCCCCCCCGGTGATCTCGACCAGCGGGCACTTATAGGCCCGCACCTGTTCCAGTACCTGCTCGACTGAGCGTGGCTCGCCTTCGTGGAAAGCGTACGCCGTGTCGCACCACCGGCACCGAAGATTACACCCGGTCAGGCGGACAAAGACACACGGCCGACCGGCATAGGTCGATTCCCCCTGGATACTATAGAAGATCTCATTCACGCGAAGACTCATGACCGCGTCTACCTGAGCATATCACCAAAAAAGAGTTGGGCAGGCTCCCCTCCATGCGAAAGCCTGCCCACCACATAACCCGGAAGCTCGATACGCCTACCCTTCGGACCCGATCACCACATACCGCGTCCCACCGTCCCGCTTGACCAGAAGCAGTGTCGGTTCATTCGGCTTGGTTTTCTCCAAGACCCGCCTGACTTGGTTCACCGTCGTTACCTTGACGCGGTTGATCTCCAGGATCAGATCCCCAGGTTGCAACCCAGCCGCGTCACCAGGGCTATCAGGCTCAACCTCCGTGATCACAATCCCTTTCTCACCCTTCAGTCCAAATTTGCGGGCGAGCGCCGGATTGAGTTCCTGAATATCGATCCCCAGTTTCGTTTTCGGCGACGACGACGTTATGGCCGCCACCTGCTCCTCTTTGAGCTCCCCAACCTTGACCTGCAGCGTGAGTTCCGCCCCGTCGCGGATGACTTTCATGGGGACCTCTTTTCCCACCGGGGTATTGGCCACGAGGTGAGGCAGCTCGGTAGAGGACTTGACTATCTTGCCATCAAACTCCACAATGACGTCCCCCTGTTTAACCCCGGCATGTTCGGCTGGTGATCCCTCCATGACATCCGACACCAGGGCGCCATTCGCCTGCTTGAGGGAGAATTTCTTGCTCAAATCCGGGGTAATCGGCTGAATCGCCACGCCAAGCCATCCTCGGGTGACCTGCCCCCGCTCTTTCAACTGCGGCAGGACCTCCTTCGTCATATCGATGGGAATCGCAAAGCCGATCCCGATCGAACCGCCCGTTGGGCTGAAGATGGCGGTGTTGATCCCCACCGCCTCGCCGTTGGTGTTGATCAGCGGTCCGCCGCTGTTACCTCGATTAATAGAGGCATCGGTCTGAATGAAGTTATCATATGGGCCTTCACCAATGAACCGGCCCTTGGCGCTGACGATGCCGGTGGTGACTGTCTGGTTCAGGCCGAATGGATTGCCGATCGCCATGACCGGCTCGCCGACCTCCAACTTATCCGAGTTGCCAAGCGGAATCACGGGCAGATTGGTGGCCTCGATTTTGATAAGGGCGATATCAGTCTTTGGATCTCTCCCGACCAGCTTTGCCTTGAACTCTCGGCTGTCACCCAGCTTCACGGTAATGTCCGTGGCGTTCTCGACCACGTGGTTATTCGTCAGGATATAGCCGTCTTTGTTAATAATGAATCCGGATCCTAGGCTCGTTGCCTTGAACTGCCTCGGCTGGTCGCCGAAGAACCGTTTGAAGAACTCGTTGAAGGGGTCGTCTTCACCGGAAGGGCCTCGGGAAGGGATGCCCCTCCCCTTGATCATCTGAGTGGTACTGATATTGACCACAGCAGGGGTCAGCTCCTTCGCCAACTTCACCCAGATCTTGCCATCTGAGGTCTGACTTGAACTGAATAGCCCACTCTCTCGTTTTTCCGTCCACAACCCCGCAGTCGTGGCCTTTGTGAGCGGGACCAGATTCAAGGAGGCCGTGATAAGAACTCCAAGAATCAAACAGGACGCTGCAACTGCTATTAAGGTCCTGGCATTAAACCGTCCGTTGTGCATCATATCCCCCTGCAATGGTGTAGCCTTGCTCTGTTCCCTGTTCGACAAACCCAGTTATGCACTGTATTTTAGTAACGGTAAACGCGGAAGCGTTTAGCAGAATCTTCCAAGAGTCGGCCACAACACTCCCCGCCCTTTAGTGTTCTAAGCTTAGCAGACTCATTGTGTAAATTCAACATACCCCTTGGCTCACATTTCCCTTTTCAGCGACCAGCATAAGCGCCGCCAGGTTGCGGTCGTGCTGACGGAACACGCGCCGCATGGCCCGTACTCGCTGGCGTGCCGCCGGGTTTTGCAGAACATTCCAGGCGATTCGCGCCACCCCCGTAAGACCTTCATTCCGGATCATCTGGGGTAGTTCGAGCAGGTGCATCGGGGTGGTTGCCTGCGCCTTGATGATCAACCCTTCGTGTTGCAGCAGCACCTTCCATTCCGAAACGGTTAACGGGCGCACCCCCACATGAATGGACTGCGAGAGTGCGCGGTTGATGGCGTCTCTTGTCGCATGATCGATATCATCCGGAACCAAAGATAACTCATGGAGGCCGTAACGCCCGCCTGGCGCCAATAACCGCTTGGCCTCTTGAATGATCTTGACCTTATTGTCCGGTGTTTTCATACTCAACATCGCTTCACAGTACACCACCGTGGCGCTGCCATCCGGTAACCCTGATTGTTCTGCCTGCCCGATCACACAACGCTGATTGTCGCCTGACAGATAGCTCTGTACCCGCCTCGCCGCGGCGTCATCAGCTTCTACAGCCGTATAGCTGGACGGAGATTTCGCCAACACCAGTTGCGCGGTTACACCCAACCCCGGCGCAAATTCGACCACCCTATCCGTTGGTGTGATATCGAGTGCGTCCAGCATCCGGCGAGTTAATTCAAGGCCACCGGGACGCAAAACCCGCTTACCCATTTGTGCCAGCAGCCAGTGCCCCGGCATCTTATCAACTTGCAGCCCGTGTCCCGGCAGGATCTCCTCGTGTTCATTCATGAGCGTTTTTCGCTTTCTCCTTCGGCTGTGTAGTCCGTCACCCAGAGCCACACATCTCACAGTTGCGGATCCGTAACCGGTGGCTTGATTCATGGGTGTTACCGCATCGGGGCTACAATACCATAGTTTTGACGCCGGGTCAGAGATACTCGCGCTCGGCCTGGCGGATGGCGCGATAGCGCTCGAAGGCCTGCCGTGGGTCTTCGAGTCCCAGCAGCGATTTGAGGGTGCTGCCGCGCAACAGGTGGGCGAGCATCCGGAGCCCGTTATGCAGTACGAAGAAGGGGCTGTGCGCAAACGCGACCGGCAGGTGGCGAAGCTTCATCCACCGGTCGGCCCGCCACCGCCTAAACTCAATCTCCTCAGCCGAGAGATGCTCGCTTCGTACAATGGCGGTCGTGCCGTCGTACTCTTCGAGCCGTTCGTTAATGATCAGCCCATGGTCGCGAAAGTCCTTGGTCATCGGCGTGCGCGGATACGGTGTCGGATGCTGGATGTACGGCCAGTCAACATACGCTCTGGCAAACTCGATGTTGGCCTCGAGGGAGGCGTGGGTATCGTTCGGATTGCCAATGATCAGCCCGCCGACCACGTAGATCTTGTTTCGGTGCAGAAAGTCGATCGCCTTGATCGCAGCATTGCCGGCCGTGTGACCGTCCTCGCGCTTGATATTTTTGCGGCGGGCACGTAGGAATGTCAGGTCCTCGTCGAGGATGTTCTCGATGCCGAGAAAGACATAGCGGAAACCCGCCTGGCGCATCAGCGGCGCGAGTTGCTCACCATGATTGGCGATGACCGAGGTCATGGCCTGCACCGTGTAGTCGATATCGTGGAGCCCGGCATCGATGATGGCCTGGCAGAGCGCTTCGAACCGCCGCACATTGAGCATGATGTTGTCATCGACGATGAAGATCGCCCGCGCGCCGTGGTTGCGTGCATCGCGGATATCCGCAATAACCCGGTCAAGAGGATAGGTATGGAAATTGCGGCCGCGCATCTCGATGATCGAGCAGAAGCTGCAATCGAACGTGCAGCCGCGCGAGGTTTCGATCACATCAACCTGCCTCCCAAGCGCGGTGTAACCACGGAGTACCCGCGCGTTGCGGTTCGGCAGCCGTATCTCGTCACCCTCCAGGTTACTGACCGGAGGGTCCGGATTGTGGCAGAAGCGGTCACCACTCCTGTAGGACAGACCCAAGATCCGATCGTACCCGCTCTGATTCTCGATGGCACGCAGCAGCTCGCGAAAGGTGATCTCCCCCTCACCCCGCACGATAAAATCGACACCACCCCAAGAGATATCGGTATACGCTTCTGTGGCCAGGCTCGGATCGTAGCCACCGACGACCACGCGCACATCGGGGCTGAGGGAGCGTACGAGGTCGATGATCTTCCTGGCGGTCTTGCGCTGGAAGGTCATCACGGATAGTCCGAGCACATCGGGATCGATCTCGCGCATCAGACGCTCGACGGTCTCGCGGACGCGCGCCTGGACAAGGATGAGATCTGCAATGGCGACTTTGTGGTGGGGGTCGATATTGCCGGCCAGCGACGTAAGGGCGGCATTGGGCATCCGGATGGCCACCGTCGGCATGTGCTCGAATGAATCGGGCATGGAGAGCAGCAGGATGTTCATGTCAGGTCGTGATTTGAAGCCCCGACAGGAGTGCATAGAGGGCGAAGTTGTAGGGCACCTGGAGGCCGTGTTCGACCGCCTTTTTGACAATGACGCCATTCAGGGCTTCGTACTCCAACGGCTTGCCCGCCTCCAGGTCTTGGAGCATCGAGGTCTTGACGTTGTAGTCCTGAGAGAACCGGACGTTCCGCCCCCAGACCTGCTCAAAGTCCAGAGGGACCCCTGAGGCGTTCGCGACGATGACGACCTCCTCCGTCACCCGCCTCGCCAGCTCGAAGGCCTGGGGGTTCTCGATGATTGCCTTGACCGGGCCGCCGATCAGCGTATTGATCGCGTTAAAAGGGGCGTTCCAGGCGAGCTTTGCCCACAGGATCTTTTTCATATCAGGGGAGCCTTCAGCGGGCAGGCCGTATCGATCGAAGAACGCTTTAAGCCTAGTGACTCGGTCGCTGAGGTCGCCGTCCACCTCACCGAAGACGATCCTTCCCGATTCCTGGTGGCACACCACTCCAGGCTCCAGCACACTCGCCCCGATGTATGCGACTCCTGCGAGCACCTTCTCCTTTCCAACGAAGGACGCGATCTTTTCCTCGTTGTCGATGCCGTTTTGTAGCGACATGACGATGCTCTCTCGCCCAACCATTGAGAGCGCCTGGCGAATAGCCGACTCGGTGTCGTACGATTTCACGCAGAAGAGGACCAGATCGACAGGACCAACCTTTGCTGCATCATCAGTGGCGCGGACGCGGATGGAGAAATCCCCCTTCACGCTCTTGATCGTGAGGCCCTTCGCCCTGAGCGCTTCCAGGCACTTCCCTCGGGCGATGAACGTGACATCGGCGCCACCCTTGGCCAGCAGGCCGCCGAAGTAGCCCCCCACTGCCCCTACCCCCACCACCGCCACTTTCATCCGTTCACCTCTGGTCAAGCCGTTCCAGGTCGCCGTTTCCATATCCCGGCCTGCAAGTTCCACGTTCTGACCTGACACCTAGCGCTTGGGAGCCGATACTTCAGAGCGAAATGTTATACCGCTTGATTTTGCTGTTCAAGGTTTTGAGGTCAATACCGAGAAGGCGCGCGGCCTGCATCTTTTTGCCCCCCGTGTGATCGAGTACCCGGATGAGGTGCAGCCGCTCCATTTCCGCCAGCGAGACGGGGCCACCCGCCGAGCCGCTCGGAAACCGGATGTTGGGTGGCAGATCTTCGAGGCCAATGACGTCGCCGGGGGAGAGGATCAGCAACCGCTCGATCGTGTTGGCGATCTCTCGCACATTACCGGGCCATGGGTAGTCCGCCAGTGCGTGCATGGCCTCCGGGGAGACGGTCTTGGTCTTCTGACCGGTCACCCGGAATTGCTTCACAAAGTGCTCAATCAGGAGCGGGATGTCCTCCTTCCGCTCACGCAAGGATGGCAGCGTCAGACTGACCACGTTCAGCCGATAATACAGATCCTCACGGAACCGACCCATCCTCACCTCCTGGGCCAGGTCTTTGTTGGTCGCGGCGATGATGCGCACATCCACCCGGTGCACACGGGTACCCCCGACCCGCCGCAGCTCCTTGGTGTCGAGCACCTGGAGGAGCTTACTCTGCATGGCCGGGCTCATCTCCCCCACCTCATCCAGCAGGAGGGTCCCGCCCCCAGTCACCTCGAAGAGACCTTGCTTGACGCTGACGGCTCCGGTGAAGGCCCCCTTCTCGTGCCCGAACAGTTCACTCTCCAGAAGCGGATCCTGGAAGCCGCTACAGTTGATGACCAGGAAGGGGCCGCCCGCTCGAGGGCTCGCCGCATGAATGGCCTTGGCAACCAGGCTCTTGCCGGTCCCGCTCTCCCCCTGGATAAGGATATTGGCCTCGCTTGGCGCGATCCGCTCCACGGTTGCCAAGAGCGAGCTGATGGCTGGACCCTGGCCGATAATGATGGGGACAGGCTCGCGCTGGGCGACCATGCGGCGTAGGGCCGTATTCTCCTCGCGCAGGCGCTTTCTCTCTGCAGCCCGCTGCAGCACCTCCTCCAATTCGGAGAGTTTGAAGGGCTTGGTCAGGTAGTCGTAGGCGCCCAGTTTCATCGCGTGGATGGCGCTGTCCACATCGGGGTGACCGGTCAGGATGACCACCTCCGCCGAGGCGCCGGAATCGCGAATCCGGCGGAGCGCTTCCATCCCCCCGATTCCTGGCATCTTGAGATCGAGAAGGATGACGTCGAACTCCCGCGTTCGCAACTGTTCCAGGGCCGCTTCGCCGCTATCGGCGCAGGTGACCATGTAGCCCGCCCGTGGCAGCTCCTTTTCCATGAGCAGCCGGATGGGCCGCTCGTCATCGACAATAAGCGCGCGGGTCGCACCGCTTCGTTCACCCGCGTGAGCCATGTTCACCCCCCGTTCCTCGGAGATCGGGTCGCTTCCCATCCGTCCCACTACGATCGGCCAGCGGCAGACTGACGATGACTACCGTGCCCTTGCCAACCCCCTTGCTTCGCACCTCGATGCTGCCTTGGTGCTGTTCCACGATACTCTGGCTGATGGCAAGGCCAAGGCCCGTCCCTTTGCCGACCGCCTTGGTGGTAAAGAAAGGATCAAAGATCCTCGGAAGATGCTCCGGCGAGATCCCGCTGCCCGTATCGGACACGAAAATATCGAGCCATACCTGTTCACCAGACGGCTCGACGACCTCTCGACGGGGATGGGCGTCGATCCGAATCTCCCCACCGCTCTCGATGGCATCGAGCGCATTTGTCAGAAGGTTGAGGAAGACTTGCTGAAGCATCTGAGCATCGGCCTGGACCACACTCTCATCAGGGAATGGGACCACGACAATCCGCTGATTTTCGAGACTGGCTTGCCGCTCTACAAACGAGACCGCGTGTAACGCCACGTCATATACATCCACCAGGCTGAAGGTAGGCTCGCGCTGTCGCGCGAAATCGAGCAGGCGGCGGACAATGGCCGCTGCGCGGGCCGTTTCGTCTTGGATCATCGTGACATACTGTCCCCACTCCGCAAGAGCGGAAGGACTGCTGATCTCTTCGGCCTCAACCCGTCGCTGGAGGGCCTCGGCGAAGCCGGCTACAGAAGCGAGGGGATTATTCAGTTCATGGGCCAGGCCGGCTGCCAATCGACCAAGCGAGGCGAGCTTCTCCTGCCGTACCAGCAACTGCTGCGATTGTTTCAACTCGTCGTACGAGCGGCGCAGTTCCTCATACAGGCTGGCGTTCTCGAGGGCAATGGCGGCCTGAGTGGCTAACGTAATGGCCAGGGTCTCATCCTCTTCACTGAACTCGGCGGCGCCCTGCTTCTGCGTCACATAGAGATTCCCACGGACCTTTCCTTTTGACGCGACGGGTACGCCCAGGAAGGAGTGCATCGCGGGATGATGAGGCGGGAACCCGTGCGCGCGCGGGTCGGCTGTCAGGTTCTTCAAACGAAGGGGCTTTCCCTCACGTACCAGGACGCCCAGGACCCCCTTTCCGACCGGCGGAGAGCCGATGGCCTGCCTGGTACTTTCGTCAATACCCGCCGTGATGAACCGGCTGAGGCCGCCCTTCCC
>JAGWRQ010000052.1 GCA_028869615.1 Candidatus Methylomirabilota bacterium
ATAGGCCTCCGCAGGACCATCCTGATCACATACGCCCTGCTCGCTTGCATCCTCCCGACTGTGGCCTCGGCGCAGGAGCAGGATTGGAATTGGCATGTGCAAAATACGGACGTCGTCCAGTGGCATCCGCGGTTTCCTGCCAGGTTCTCCGGACCGCAGAGTCTAAGTAAGACGAGTGCGGCCGAAGAGACCGTATCGGTGGATCTGTACGGGGGGATTCGGTTATGGGAAGGGGCGGAACTGCACGCGGATGGGCTGATGTGGCACGGGTTTGGCCTGAGCGATACCCACGGTGTGGCCGGCTTCCCGAGCGGCGAAGCCTTTCGGATAGGAACCGGCTTGCTCAAAGGGACGCTGGCGCGCCTGTTCGTGCGCCACACCATTGGGTTGGGCGGCGAGCAGGAAACCGTCGAGGACGACCAGCTACAACTGGCTGGCACGCGGGATGTGTCCCGGATAACGCTTACGCTGGGGAAGATCAGCGTGAAGGACCTTTTCGATGGCAATGCGTACGCCAACGACCCGCGCACCCAGTTCCTGAATTGGAGCCTGATGGCGAACGGGGCATGGGATTACCCGGCCGATACCGTTGGGTACACGATCGGGTTCGCCGCTGAATTGAATCGCCCGCTCTGGGCGGTGCGGTATGGAATCTTTGAGGTACCGAAGCACCTCAATGGAGAGGCGTTTGACCGACACCTTCTGAAGGCTTGGTCTATGGTGACGGAGATCGAGCGCCGCTACGCCGTAGCGAGCCATCCAGGGACGGTTCGGCTACTCGCGTACGTTACGCGAGCGCACATGGGCAGGTATCAGGATGCGCTCAATGCCCTCACCCGGCCCGCGGACACCACCCCCTTTCGGAGGGGCTATCACAGCAAGTTCGGCGTCGGAATGAATATGGACCAGGAGCTTGTCAAGGGGGTTGGGGTGTTCATGCGGCTGGGGTGGAGCGACGGGCAGACCGACTCGTGGATGTTCACCGACGTGGACCGCACCGCCTCGCTCGGCCTGAGCATCAAGGGGAGATTCTGGAAGCGCCCGGATGATACCATCGGTGTGGGGGGTGCCTTCAATGGTCTCACCGGCGTTCACCGAAAATACCTCGCCGCGGGGGGATTGGGAATTCTTGCCGGAGACGGCACGTTGTCGTACAGCGGGGAGCGACTCCTGGAGGTCTACTATGATGCCGACCTCTGGAAAGGTCTCCATGCCGCGCTGGACTATCAGTTCATCGTGAACCCGGCCTACAACCGCGATCGCGGCCCGGTCTCGGTCTTCGGTATGCGAGTGCATTGGAGTTACTGATCGGCGTAGTAGCCTTCAGGTAGTTTGACGCTCGCGGCGTTCCTGCCACCGCGCCAGCAGGGTGTAGACAGCCGGCAGCACCAGCAGTGTGAGCGCCGTTGACGAGATCAGACCGCCGATGACGACGCGGGCCAGTGGGCGCTGGATCTCGGCGCCGATCCCGTGCGACAGTGCCGCCGGCAGAAACCCGATGACTGCCACGATTGCGGATACGATGATCGGTCTGAATCTGATCTCGCACCCCCGGAGTACGGCGTCGCGGAGCGGCAGGCCTGCTTCAAACGCCTGGCGAATCGACGAGACCAGCACAACGCCGTTCAGCACACTCACTCCAAAGACCGCGATGTAGCCGACCGCCGCAGAGATGTTGAAGTTGGTGCGCCAGAGGTATAAGGCCAGCGTGCCACCGATGAGCGCAAACGGCAGATTCAACATGATCAGCAGGGCGTGACCGATTGACTGGAACGCGCCGAAGAGCAGGATGAAGATGATGAAGATCACCAGCGGCACGATGATGTACAGGCGCGCGAGCGCCCGCTGCTGATCCTCAAAGCGCCCGCTCCACACCATGCTATAGCCCTGAGGCAACGTGACGGTTGTCTCGACCTTTCGCATGGCCTCGGCTACCAGACTGCCCATGTCGCGCTCTCGAACAGACCACTTGATCGCCACTCGCCGAATGTTGCCCTCTCGCAGAATCTGAGCCAACCCAGCGGTCTTTTTGATTTCGGCGAGTTGGGCGACCGGAACGCGCTCGCCATTCGGCGCGCTGATCGTAAGGCTTCGCACGTTCGCGAGCGGATCACCGCCCTGCGAAAGCCGCACCGCCAGATCGAAGCGCCGTTCGCCCTCGAACACCTCTGTAGTCGTTCGGCCCTTGGTTGCCGCCTCGATCGCGTCCTGCACGTCTTGGACATTGATCCCGTAGCGAGCTGTCGCGCCGCGGTCCACCACGATCTGCAGTTGCGGCTGACCCACGAGGTGATCGTAATCAAGGTCCGCCACCCCGCGAATGCCGCCGAGCACGCCGACAATCTCTTTCGCCTTGGCCTCGAGCACAAATAGGTCGGCCCCATACAGTTTGATCGCAAGCTCTCCCTTTACGCCCGCGAGCGCCTCATCCACGTTATCCTTGATCGGCTGTGAGAAGTTCGTCGTGATGCCTGGAATGCTCGTCAGCGTCCCGCTCATCGCCTCGATGAGCGCCTCCTTGTTCTTGGCTGCCCATTCTTCTCGGTTTTTGAGTGCGATATAGAATTCCGCGTTATCCGGACCATTCGGATCGGTTCCATCGTCAGGCGCGCCCAGTTGGGACACCACCGTGCGCACCTCCGGAAATGTGAGCAGCCGCTCACGAATCTCATGTGTGTATGGGCGAGCGCCTTCGAGCGAAATCCCGACAGGGAATTTGACGCGCAGCCAGATGTCGCCTTCGTCGAGCTCAGGCAGAAACTCCTTACCAAGCGCCGCAAAGACCAGCAACGCCAGTAAAAGCAGACCACCTGCGCTGAGCAGCGGGATGAGCGGGCGGCTCACGCACCAACGGAGCGCCGGGAGGTACGGGCGCCGAAGCAGACGGAGAACGGGACTCTCACGTTCCGAGAGCCGCCCGCGGAACAAGACACTTGAGAGGAGGGGGATCAGCGTCAGTGTCAAGAGCAAGGACCCGATCACCGCCAGCGAAATGGTCACAGCCATCGGCCGGAACAGTTTTCCCTCTATCCGCTGAAATGTGAGGATCGGCACATAGACGGTCATGATGATCAGCACAGCGAACGTCAATGGCCGCGCGACCTCCATGGCGGCGTGCTGCACGTCGTGGGCGCCCCTGTGCTCTGTCGGCGTATGCTCACTTAGATGGCGGAGGATGTTTTCCGCCATAATGACGGCGCCATCGACGATGATACCGAAGTCGATCGCGCCGAGCGACAGCAAGTTGGCGGGGATGCCGCGCAGATCCATAAAGATGAAGGCGAACAGGAGCGAGAGCGGGATCGTGACCGCTACGATGAATGCGGCGCGTATATTGTAGAGGAAAAGCGAGAGCAGCAGGATCACGAGCGCCGCGCCCTCGATGAGATTCCGCATAACGGTGGTCACTGTCGTCTTCACCAGTTGGTCGCGATTGTAGTAGGGACGCATCTGGACACCGGGAGGCAGAAGCTTCTGAATCTCATCGAGCTTCTTCCGCGCGCCTTCGATGACCTGCCCGGGGTTTTCGCCCTTCCGCATGAGGACAATACCTTGCACGAGGTCGTCATCGTGATCGCGCCCCAGCACGCCGAAGCGGATAGCGTGGCCGATGCCGACCTGTCCGATGTCGCGGATGCGGACCGGCGTGCCCCGCTGGGCGGCTACGACGATGTTCTCGATGTCGCGGGTGGACTGGATGAGACCGATGCCACGCACCATCAGCGCGTACTCGCCCTGGGGGATGTAACTGCCGCCGGCGTTCGCGTTATTGGCGGAGACGGCGTCGAAGACCTGCTTCAGTGTCAGGTTGTAGGCGCGAAGCCGTGACGGATCGACGGTGATCTGGTACTGTTTGATCCCGCCGCCCCAGGAGACGACATCCACCACGCCTGGGACCTTTCGGAACTCCCGTTCGAGCACCCAATCCTGAAGCGCCTTCAGTTCCACCAGCGGCATCGTCTTCGATTCGAGCGTGTAGCGGTACACTTCGCCGATGACACTCGACAATGGCCCGAGGCCAGGCTTGGCGTCCGGAGGAATCTCCGCCTGCGCGAGACGTTCCTGCACTTGCTGGCGCGCCCAGTACTTATCGGTGCCGTCGGCGAAGAGGACCCGGATGCTCGAGAGGCCGAAAATCGACGTTGAGCGCAAGAACGCAATGTTGGCGATGCCGTTCAATTCTTTTTCGAGAGGGATTGTGATGTGGCGTTCGACTTCTTCCGCCGCGCGGCCTGACCAGATGGTAATCACGTCAACCTGGACATCCGCGACGTCCGGGTACGCCTCGATCGGCAGCCGATAGAAAGACACGATCCCACCGACTGTCAGCAAGAACGCAAGCGCCAGTGTAATAAAGCGCTGATGCAGCGCAAAGGTAATAAGGCGCCGGATCATTTGGACGTCTTCTTCAGGAGGATGCTGCCGGTGCTGACAACGTGGTCCTGGGGGGTGACCCCATCCAGAACTTCAACAGCACCGTCAAGATCGACGCCGACCTTAACCTCGCGCCGGTCGTACTCGTCCTTCCCTCTGGCGATGAGCACGAATGTCTCACCATTCTCGCGATGAATGGCGCTCTGTGGCAACGTCAGGATGCGAGCGGAGCCGGTCAGGATGACGACCTTCACGAACATCTCGGCCTTGAGCGCGCGTCCTCTGTTTGGAACCACCACGCGGACCTTAACTGTCCGCGTTTGAGGATCGACCGAATCGCTGATATAGGTCACCCGGCCCTCGTACCGCTCATTGGGGCAGCAGGCCAGCGTCACTGTCGCCGTCTGTCCGATGCGGACCTTCGGCACGTCGGGTTCGTACACGTCAGCCAGCACCCACATGGCGCTGAGATCGGCAATGGTGAACAGCGTGGGCGGCGTGTCAGACTGGCCGTAGGCCACCACCTGTCCAGGGATGACGTTCCGCTCGACAACGATGCCGCCACGGGACGCCGTTACAGCAATAGTCGTTGTGGTATCGGTCCGCGCCGCGATCTCCGCGAATTGCGCGTCCGGCACGCCAAGCGTGCGCAGGCGGGAGGCCGCCCGCTCCCTTTCGGCCATGGATTTTCGGTAGTCGTTCTCAGCCTCGCGGAGCTCCTTCTGGGCGATGGCCTTGGCCTGGAACAGCGCGCGCGCGAGCGTGGCGGCCTTCTCGGAGCGCTCGAGGTCGGAAACGGCCTTGGCGTAATCCGACTTGGCGGTGCCGAGATCGGGGCTGTCAAGCAGCAGGAGCCGGTGACCGGCCTCGACGACGTCGCCGGGGTGCGCCAGGACTTCGACAATACGGCCTGTCACCGGGGCGTTCACCCGGACAAGCCGCTCCTCGTTGAATTGTACCTTTCCTGTTGTGTCGAGGACCTGCCGACGGGTTCGGTATTCGGGCGATACAATCTTCACCGTGTCTGTTGCGGCGTCCGGTGACTGCGGTTCCGGCGTCGCTTTTGCCGATGGCGCGGGCGACTTAGATGAGCCGTCGCTGCACGCGGCGCAGATTGATACGATCAGCAGAGGGATCAGGAAAGCAAAGCGCATGCGTATTCTCCAATGGACTCCGCCAAGAGGCAAAGATGAAGGGGACCGCTCATTTGATGACATCCGTTCCGACGGCCGCGCTGAGCTGGTGGAGGTTGGTCAGGTAGGTTGCCAGCGCCTGACGGTAGGCCAGTTGCACTCCACGATAGGTTCGCTCCGCCTCCAGCAGATCCAGGATGGACGTGGCCCCACTCTTGTAAGCAAACTGGGCGATCTCCCGAGACTCCTTTGCCCGATTAAGATAGACTTCCTCGTACAGCCGGACCCGCTCTTGACTGGTCCGGAAGGTACCGTAACTGATCTCCACATCGCCGTTGATCTGGTTCCGAACCGCCTCAGCCATGGAAGAGGCGCGGATCGCCTCCGCTCTGGTCCTGGCAATCTCTCCCTGGTTGCGGTCGAAGATCCGGAGGGGGAAGCTGAAACCAAAGCCGACGCTGTTTTCCTGAGGACCCGTCGGGAAGAGGGGGTTGATCGAGCTGGTCAGCCCGGGCTCGGTATGGTGGTAGCCGAGCATCAGGGAGACATCGGTGTAGCTGTTGGCGATCGCCAGCCGGATGTCAGCATCCGTTTTTTTCGTCAAGGTCTCGGCTGATCGCAGGTCGGGCCGGTTGCGAAGCGCAAGCTCTTTTAAGTCGGTCAGCGATGTATCGAACTCCTTAAACGAAAGCGTGCCTTCGATCTCAAAATCCTCAACCAGCTCCGGGGCGTTGAGCAATGTCCGCAAGGTTGTCCTGGCCGTTTTCAGGGCCAGGGTCGCATCCGCGACGTCGTTCTGAAACTGTAGCTTCTGAAGCCCGATCTTCAGGAGATCGGCCCCCGAGATATCGCCCTTCTCAAACCGGATGTTGTTGACGGCTTCTACCTCTTGAAAGTTCCTGAGGTTCGCCTGGGCCAGTTCCAGGTTCGACTTGGCCAGCAGGGCGTCCGTAAAGGTCTTTCGCACTAAAAAGACAAGACCTCGTCGGATGTCGGTAAAATCGCTCGTGGCGATGTCGGTGGAGAGCTTCGCGCTGTCAATCCGGCGCTGGCGCTTGTCCCCGCGTTCGAAGAGCTGGGACAGTCCAGCCGTAAAGTCCTGCGAGGAGCTCACAAAAACCGGGTTTGGCCGGAGGCCGGCGGTCACCTCGTTGGCCTTACCGGAGGCGATGCTGAGCGACTGAGCCCGAAGCGTCGGATTGCGCTGGAGCGCCAGCTCCACAGCCTGCTCCACGCTCAGACTGTGAATCTCGGCGGCGGCCGCATAGAGGGGCAACAGGGCAAATGCGAGGGCTGCTGCCCATATAAGGGGGCGGAATGGCGTCATCTCGACCTCCTTTTCCTAACGGGTCGTAGTACTCAAAGACAAAACTGGATGTTGAAAACGGAGACTAGACTGAACTTTGCGGGGGCTCGCTTTCCCGTTCGGGGGAAGCGGATTCAGGCTGGGTCGCATTACGTGTGTGGACCGTCCGGAAGCTGGAAGGTGAAAGAAGCGTGGGGCGCGAAGCGAGAGCATTGTAGCGCGTTGAGCTGAATAAACGAATGCGCACTGGTTCTGGCAGTGGCGCCGGAACAGTTGCCGTGGGTGACTTGATCTCCGCGCTACAGTCAGGCATCACTGCCTCGAAACCACAGACCGGTGCGTGTTGTCTGAGTTGAGATCCGTCGATGTCCAGTAGATCAAAGAGGACATACGAGGAGATGGCAATCATGCACACAGAAAAGATTATGAAGACATGTCGGAGGCAGAAGCGCCGCATATCAGGTCCCTTCGTCGATTAAACCGTAATTTACACCATTGCGCCGCGCTGTCAAGCCTTTTTAGATTGCAATGTATGAGCTTGCTTGCCGCGGCTGCTCCGCGTATGGTAGGATGCGGCTGGTCGTGCAAGATGTTCCAGGCATGGGCAACGTGGCCATCACCGAGATGACCTTATGTAACTCTTTTTCGGGCTCTATGCTGGAGCATCCTATCTCGCAAGTATTGAGCCTCCATGGTGCATTTCAGATTAACTGAGCGCCAGGCGGTTTGGACCGCTTGGGTTATCTGGGCGATATTCCTGACGATCATCTGCATCATCGTGACGCTGCCCAGCAATGACCGCACCGTTACCCCCACCTACCGCAACGCCTCTCTTCAGTGGTTCGCCGACCAAGCCATCTATACTGAGGGGATCCACGGGTTCCTCTATCTGCCCTCTGCGGCGGTGCTCTACCTGCCGTTTGCCTGGCCACCGTTCAGGGTGGGTGAACTGCTTTGGAGGATCGTTACCATCGGGAGTTTAGCCAGCGGGGTTTGGCGACTGTCGCGCCTGGTGGGACGGGAGATGGGAGTACAGATCTTTCCCCTGATAACGCTCTTGTCTATCCCGCCGGCCATGGATGGCGCTCGCAATGGCCAGATGAACTTGCTGCTAGTGGCGCTGATGATTCACGCGGTCGTAGAGCTCAGCGATCGGCGATGGTGGTGGGCCACCCTCTGGTTGTCGCTGGGACTGGCGCTTAAGCCGCTCATGATCGTGCTGATCCTGCTGGCAGCAGCCATCTACAGGCCGATGATCTGGCGGACGCTCATTGGTATCGCCGCAGTGCTGTTACTGCCATTTGTGGCCCAACATCCTGCATACGTGCTGCAGCAGTATCAACTGTGCGTGCGGAAGTTGGACACCTCCAGCAAGCCCGGATTCATCGCGCGCTTTAATGATCTTTTTGGGCTCATCCAGTCGCTGGGCATCGATCCCCCCCATGCTGTGCAGGTTGTCGTTCGAGCGCTGGCGGCTGGGCTCACCGTCGCACTGGCCTGGCTAGGCGTGAGAACCTGGGGTCAGGTGCGCGGCGCCGTGTTGGTCCTGGCGTTGGCCTCCTGTTACCTGATGCTGTTCAACCCCCGAACAGAGCTCAACAGCTACGCCATACTTGGTCCGTCGGTCGCCGTATTTGCCGCGTGGGCGTTTCTGGTGGATCGCTGCACTGCCGTCGGTTGGATGCTGGTGGCGATCGCGATCGGCATCTCTGCGAGCTATGCGATCGCAGGCAGGAACTACTGGCTCAGCCCCTCACTGGGCCTGATTTTCGCTGGGTACCTGGCATACTTTGTGCTTGCGGGAGTGCGGCAGTCGTAATGGCTGTTAGGATTGGCGAGGTTGGCTTACGGTTCTGCCACTAGCCCTACTCAGGCGACGCGGCCGGTGAACCGGATGAATGCCTCGCTACGGATCTGTAGATTTGAGGTGGTTGCTTCTGTTCTCACGGGGCTTGACTTTGCTGCGATGCAAGGGTAGGCTCAAGCAGGAGATGGGGATGACCTGAGGGCGAGGAGATCACACGATGTTCGGACTAGGGATGCCGGAGTTGATTGTCATCTTTGTCATCGCGCTCCTGGTCTTTGGCCCCAAGAAGCTTCCGGAGATCGGGCGCTCCCTGGGCCGAAGTCTGGCGGAGTTCAAGCGGGCCTCTGAAGAGCTGAAGGAGGGACTGGTGGCCGAGCTGTCGGCCGAGGAGGAAAAGCCGAGCGCGGCGAGTCAGCAGAAGCAAGAAGCCCCCGAGGCTGCAGCGCCTCCGACCGTAGGCCAGGAGGAAAGGCCGAAGGGACCGCACGAGACGCGGAATGTCTGATGAGAAGATGTCGTTTTTCTCCCATCTGGAGGAGCTCCGGAAGCGGATTATTATCTGTCTGGCAGCCATCGGGATCGGGTTCGTTCTCACCTTCAACTATTCCGAGACGATCCTCCGCCTCCTGAAGCGCCCCCTGACAACCGACCTCGTTTTCTCCCGGACCTACCCCTTCCTGCGATCCATCCCCCGCCCGGGCCCTCCAGTCGATCTGATCTTCCTGGCGCCCGCCGAGGCGTTCTGGATGCACATGAAGATTGCCTTCTTTGCCGGCCTCATGCTGGTCCTCCCGGTCATCCTGTATCAGATTTGGAAGTTCATTGCGCCTGGGCTGCTGCCGCGCGAGAAGCGCTATGCCCTCCCGTTTGTGGTGTTGTCTACCGTATTCTTTTTTTGTGGCCTGCTGTTTTGCTTCTACTTTGTCCTTCCGTTCGCCCTGAACTTTCTCCTGACATACAAAACAGAGAATCTGAAGCCGATGATCTCTATCGGCAACTATATGGACTTCACCACAAAATTCCTGTTAGGCTTCGGAGTGGTGTTTGAACTTCCCCTGGTGATCGGGATCGCCGCCAAGATGGGGTTGGTGACGCCTCAGTGGCTGTCCAGGAACCGGAAATACGCTATCCTCGTTAACTTCACGATTGCCGCCATCCTCACCCCCACCCCCGATGTCTTCAATCAGACGCTGATGGCGTTACCGATGTGCCTGCTGTACGAGGTTGGAATTCTGGCTGCCCGCATTCTGGTCAAGAAACCGGCGATGACCCCGCAGGAGGCGACGGAAGGGGTTTAGGACGTTCGAGGTTCCAAGTTTCAGGAAGACTCACGCGTGCTTGAGAGCGATCGTTTCGACCACGTTCGCGACATCCTCACAGCGGTCGGTCACACCTTCCAGTAGTTCATAAATCTCCTTCCACTTGGTCACCTCCAGGACCGGAAGATCACCCTCAAACAGGCGGGCAACAGCAGGGCGATAGAGGTCGTCTGCGGCGTTCTCCAACCGGTTGATCTCCACGCAGATCTCCTGTACGGTGTCGAACCTTGGCAGTTGGCTGACGGCCTTCGCGACCTGCTCAGCCGATGCCACAATGAGGGACACCATTTCGCGGGATTCGGGGGTCGGCTGATCGATTTTATAGAGCACCATCCTGGAGGCGGCCGCTTCTATGAAGTCTACGACATCATCGAGGGCTGACGTCAACGCATGGAGGTTTTGTCGGTCGATGAACGGGATGAAAGTCTGGTTCAGCTTCTTCATGATGCGGTGAGTGATCGCATCTCCCTCGTGTTCAGCCTCCCTGACCTCTCGCCACTTTCCTACGCGATCGGTGTAATCCTCGAACATGACCTGTAGGGACCTTGCGGCTTGGAGGAGATTGTGCGCGGCGGATTCGATTAGATCGAGAAACTCCCGTTCTTCGGGCATCAACCTGTGGGTCGCAAGGGCTGCCTCTCGATCAATTCCTGGAATTTCGGGTGAGACGCCCGCTGGGTGTCTCAACCCCTTTCGTATCTCCTTGTCGCCACGCTCCCGAATATCCTCTCCTCGAACGATATAGACGACATCCTCTGCGATATTGGTGGCATGATCGGCGATCCGCTCCAGGTAGCGCGAGACCAGGATCAGGTCCAGGGCTCTTGGGATGATGGTCGGATCGGCCATCATGTAGGTGAGAAGCTCCCGGAAGATCTGGTCCCGTAGCAGATCGACGGAATCGTCCGACTCGATGACGATCCTGGCTAACTCCGGGTCTCGAGCGACGAAGGCGTCCAGGCTTTTCTTCACCATCTCCTGGCAGAGCTGGGCGATCCGCGGAATGTCGATAAGCGGCTTCAAGGCGGGCTGCGTGATGAGCAGTGAGGCGGCTTGGGCAATGTTGACCGCCAGGTCGCCGATTCGCTCGATGTCGCTGTTGATCTTGATAGCCACCGCGATGAAGCGGAGATCGCCGGCCATTGGCTGTTGCAGGGCCAGGAGGGTAAAGCAGCGTTGATCGGTTTCGATGCACCGCTGATCCATCTCTTCCTCGTGGACAAAGACCTCCTGCGCCAGCGCCTCGCTCCTGTCGACTAGCGCCTTGACGCTCTTCACGATCATCGTCTCGGCCAGACTCCCCATCGCCAACAGGTGTTCTCTCAGTTCCTGCAATTGCTCATCGAAATGCCGTTGTGTAGTTTTCATATGTTGTCCTAGCCGAACCGGCCCGTAATGTAGTCCTCCGTCTGTTGCTTGGAGGGTTTGACAAAGAGTTGCCTGGTGAGATCGTACTCGATCAACTGGCCAAGGTACAGGAAGGCGGTCCAATCCGAGACCCGGGCCGCCTGCTGCATATTGTGTGTGACGATCACGATCGTGTACTGCTGCTTCAGGTCGGCCATCAGCTCTTCGATCTTTCCCGTTGCAATCGGATCCAGCGCGGAGCACGGTTCGTCCATCAAGAGGACCTCCGGTTCGACGGCAATGGCCCTGGCGATGCACAGTCGCTGCTGTTGTCCCCCCGACAGGCTGAGCGCGCTGCTGCGCAGGCGATCCTGGACCTCGTTCCAGAGGGCGGCTGCCCGCAGACTCTTTTCCACGATCCCGTCCAGCGTCGACTGTCCGCGCATACCGAGGATCCTCGGCCCATAGGCGACGTTGTCATAGATCGTCTTCGGGAAGGGGTTCGATTTCTGGAACACCATACCTACGCGTTGGCGGAGTTCCGTGATTTCCAGGGCCGGGTCATGGATGTCGAGTCCGCCGATCCGGATGGTCCCACTGACCGTTACCCCGTCGATGAGGTCGTTCATGCGGTTCAGACATCGCAGGAGGGTTGTCTTCCCGCACCCCGAGGGCCCGATGAAGGCCGTGACCTGATGCTTGGGGATATCGAGGCTGATATCCTGGAGGGCGAGCTTCTCTCCGTACTTGAGGGTCAACTTCCTGATTTCGATCATCGGCTC
>JAGWRQ010000053.1 GCA_028869615.1 Candidatus Methylomirabilota bacterium
CGCGCCTTCAGCCTCCGCATCACCCTCTCCACCTGCGACCTCCCTTGCGTGCAGCGCGAGATCACCTGCGCCGACAACTGCGAGATGTCCTTTGCAGCCAGATAGTAGCGCTGCATGAACTGTTCAACACCGTAACAGCCGGCCGTGCTCAGAAACCCAAGATTGGCAGCCACCTGCTCCTGCATAGAGAGTGAGAGTACGTCGTGCTTGCCCCGGCACAGGTAATGCAGTTCATTCCGCAGGCGGAGCATGAAATCCAGCGCCAGGTCCCACCGTTCACTCTCCTCCCGACTGAGAAGGCCTTTCTGCGCCAGCTCGGACGGCGCGCCCACTTGCTGGGTAATCCGGGCAATACAGAGGGCGGCGTGCAGGTCTCTCAGACCGCCGGGACCTTCTTTGATGTGGGGCTCCTGCACATAGATGGATGCGCCGTACCGGTAGTGGCGTTCATGCAGTTCTTGCAGCTTCCGCTTGACGAGCGTATCGGCTTGCTTGTGCAAGACCGATCGCCCCAACTTGGCGCTGAACGTCTGATAGATCGCCGGGTCGCCGGCGAGGTATCGAGCCTCCATCATCGAGGTGCAGGACGTCAAGTCATTCCGCGCCATTCGTACGCAGTCATCGATGGAGCGGCAGCAATGTCCCACAACGAACCCGATGTCCCAGAGGGTGCTCAACACCGGATGGAGGATCGTGTCCAGGTAGGCATCGGCCCTGCGGGGGTAGACAAACATGAGATCCACATCGGAGGCCGGATTCATCTCCCGCCGACCATAACCGCCCAGCGCAACCAGCGCACACCCGTTGCTGCGCCGCCTCAGATCCGGATCGCAGGCCGCCGCCGCCAGTTGAAAGAGTGAGGTCACCACCGCGTCCGTGAGCGTGGCGATGGACCGAACTACCGCCTGCCCGGTTCCCCCATGCCGATGCATCTGCAGAATTCTGGCTTGCTCATCGGCGATGAACCCTCTGAGGACCGGAATCAGACCGTTGGCTGCGTGATTGCCTTGCAGCACGGATTGCAGGGCGTCGGCCAGCGCTACGAACTCGACGGAAGCGGGGGAGATGTCGCCGGCGAGAGTCACGGCACCCGCTCCTCGGTTGCGCAACATGGCAAAACGACCCTTTGCGATGGCTTGGAATCGCTTCATCCTTTACTCCGTCGATTGCACCTAGTATAGGCGGGCCGGCGGGACAGGGTCAAGGTCAATTGGAGTTGACACAGATAACTCAATGGCGTATTTTCTGCGGACGGAGTTCACCCGCCCCCGCTACGCAATTCCAGGTGAGGCCTTGTCACGAGACACTTGAAAGGGGATGACCATGCTAGGATTCCAACTTGCGATTGCCTTCCATCTCGTAGGGATCATTTTCTGGCTCGGCGGCTTGGGGGCCAGGCTGATCCTCCTCAACGCTGCCAAGTCCGGCGCCAACGAAGGCGCGCGATTCCAACTCTACCAACTCCAGCGAACGATTCATCTCATGCTGGAGACCCCCGCCTTTGTGGTTGCTCTGATCGCCGGACTGTACTTGACCCATGCCACCAAGGTCACCCCTTCCCAGCCCTGGTTCAGGGCCAAGATCGCGTTGGTCCTCGGCCTGATCGTGGTTGGCCTTCTCGCCTCGCGCCGGTTTAAGGCCTTCAACGCAAGCGGACGGGTAGGGCAGGCCGCCACACTCGTGGCGAGCCTCGTCGTGTTCACCCTGCTGACGCTGGTCGCCGTGCTGACCAAATTTTGAAGAAGGCGTGGTCACGCTCGGGATCTACAATCACGCGGTCGGTCCCGATTCTGCTACTGATCCTGTTCCTCGCCGGAGGGTGCATGGAGGCGCCGGAAAACAGGTTCATCTTCTTTCCCGATAAGCGGATTGAAGCCATGCCGCGCGACTGGGGCCTGGCCTACGAGGATATCTACTTTACGACACAAGACGGCGTCACCCTCAACGGCTGGTGGATTCCCGGAACCGGGTCGCCTCTCACGATCCTCTGGTTCCACGGCAACGCCGGCAATATCAGCCACCGGCTGGAGAACATCAAGCTCCGCCATGACCGGCTGGGAACCGATATATTCATCTTCGACTACCGCGAATATGGCCGGAGCGAAGGTCGGGTGTCAGAGGAGGGCACCTATCACGATGGCGATTCGGCAATTCAGTATCTGCGAAGCCGAGGGGACGTAGACCCGACCAAGATCGTCTTCCTTGGCGAATCGCTCGGGAGCGCCGTGGCGGTAGAGATGGCGATCCGACATGGCTGCGCCGCCCTGATCCTGGAGTCGCCCTTCCTGTCCATGGCGGAGATGGCGAAGGCGAGCTTCCCGTTCCTCCCGATCAGTTCGCTCCTTCGAACCAAGTACGACACTCTCTCGAAGATCGGGCAGGTCAAGGCCCCTCTCCTGATCGCGCATGGCGAGAGCGACGAGATCGTGCCGTTCCGGCACGGGCAGCGCCTCTTTGAAGTCGCGAGAGCACCGAAGGAGTTCTACGGCATCAAGCGAGCCCGCCATAACGACCTCTACCTGATCGGCGGTCAGGCCTACCTGGAGACCCTCAACCGTTTCCTCAGCAGGGTGATCGAAGGCACGCCTTCGCCGTGAGCGCCCCGTGTCATTGACCATCTGTTGCCGGTCTCGCTCGTGGCGCCAGCGGGAAGCGTACTATGAAACTGCTCCCGCGACCTTTGCCCTCTGAGGTCGCCCAGATTCTGCCATTGTGCAGCTCAACGAGCTGCCTCGTGAGCGAAAGACCGAGGCCGGTCCCGTGGTACTGCCTGGCGAGGCTAGGATCCAGTTGGGTAAAGGGTTGAAAGAGCTTGACCATATTCTCCGCCGTGATCCCGATCCCGGTATCCGCAACGGCGATCTCGACCCACTCCGATTGCGGATCGGCGGGTAAGGGTGGCGGACTGGAGCCATCCGCCTCTCCGGTCTGCGCGTCGTCATTCGCGCACCGCACCGTGCGCGCGGCGACCGTGACCCGGCCGCCTTCGGGGGTGAACTTAATGGCGTTGGAAAGGAGATTAAACAAGATTTGTTTGAATCGGACGGAGTCGGCCGTGAGAGGGATCGGAGCGGTGTCCGCATGCAGCGTAAGGGTCAGGCGCTTTTGGTCGGCCATCGGCCGGATATCGGCGAGGATGGCTGTGAGCGCGTTATCGACGACGAAGGGCTCCGGACGCAGTTCAAGCTTACCCGCCTCGATTTTGGCGAGGTCAAGGAGATCGTTGATGATGACAAGCAGGTGTTTGCCGCCGGCCTGGATGTGGGTGAGGTACCGGGCTTGCTGCTCACTGAGCGGCCCGATGGTGGGGTGTCGCAACAGCTCCGAGAAGCCGAGGATCGCGTTCAGTGGGGTCCGCAATTCGTGGGACATGTGGCTCAGGAACTCGGACTTGTGGCGGGAGACCGCTTCGAGTTGCGCATTGGCCGCACGCAATTCCCGCGTCTGCATGTCAACGGCGGTCTCGAGCTCGCCGGCGTAGAGTCGCTGCGCCTCCTCACTCCGTTGCAGGGCGGCGATATCCCGTTGGATCGCGCGGACGATCACCGTCCCAAGCCACGCCGCGAACGCGATCACGAGCGCCATGAAGACGATCATCGTGAACTGTTCGCTCCGCAACGTGTCGATGCGCGCTTGCAGCCCGCCATCCAGGCTGGCCATCGCCTGATCGAGCAGCGCGAACTGACCGTCAATCGCCTGGGTGAATAGCGCGAGGTAATCGACCGGTGAATAGCTCGGCCTCTCGACTTCCACCACCTGGGTTCTGGCGAGGTCTATCGCCTGCTGCGCGAGCGCCATGCTTCCCTGCGCGATGTGGCCAAGGTCGGTCTTCATCCTGGGGTTCAGCGCCACTGTCTTACTCAACTCGCGCGCCATGTACTCGTGTTGCCTCTCGACGTTGCTGATGAGACTGATCAATGCAGTGCGGTCCGCCAGCGTAATGCGCTTCTGTGCCAAAAGGAGCATGCCGCGCGCCCGCGCCTGGCCGAGGAATTCGGTGAGGATCGGCATATGCACCAACAGCGCCATGGTCAGGTGGTAGTCATGGCCGGTCGGGTCATACGATAGGCCGAAGTCATCCAAGATGCGATCGAGCAACTGCAAGCTATCGCCGATGAGCGCCGTGTGCTTGGCAAAACTCTCCTGACCGGAGATCGAGGCCGAGGATACGCCGTTCGCAAGCTCCCTCCAGGCGTCGGCCGCCCTGCGCCAGTCGGAGGCAAATGCGGGATCGCTGATATTGGACTGTACTATCGCATCAAACGCCTCTACCGCCTTGTCGGTCTCGACTTGCTTGGCGGCGCGTTGCGCCTCCATCATCGTATTCCCGCCCAGCACGCCGGCTGAGAGCCCGCGGTGCTGTTGCTGCAATTGGACCATCCTCAGCAGCGCCTTCGACGGCGCAATCCCGGCATGCTTCAGGCGCGCCGAGCGCAGCGCTCTGCCGCTTTGCACCATGTACATGGTCAGCGGCGCCGCCACCAGGGCAAGGCACACCAGCGCAAACCCGAGCAGCAACCTGGCTCGTATTGTCATGCGGTTATCGCACCGTTGCAGCCGCAGCGCATAGCCATCACCTTCTCCATCCGCCCCACTACTCCTCCCGTTGGAGCCGTGAGGTTTTCAACCGGAAGCCGCCCGCGCTATGCGACGGTCACCCGTAAGTAGAGATCGCCGCGCGTCCCATCCCGCCCTTCACACCCTTGCCCTTTCAGTCGCAGCCTGGTCCCGGATCGGATGCCGGGAGGGATAGCCACCATCAACTCCTCGATCTGGTCGCCCCGCATGAAGCTGACCCGCTTGCGCGCGCCGGATGCGGCCTCCTGGGCGGTGATGGTTAGATGGTATCGAAGATTCGGGCCGCCATCGACAGAGTCTGAATCTCCGGCGCTCCACCGTTTCACCAAGTCAAAGCCGGCCTTGAGCCCTCGGCCGATGGCGGAGAGCAGGCCCTGTGAGCGGCCCTCTTCCAACGCCTCTTGGTCACGGGTTCCTTCAACCGTTGACCTGCCTCCTCGGCGATCGACCGCCATTCGAGAGGCGCGTCGCCACAGCACGCCGATCGGAGCGCCCATAAAAACACCGCCGAAGACAAATCCGCGGCCGCCGAAGAAGACCTGGCGAACGAAGGCATCGTCGAATCGCATACCGGTCTTCCCAAATTCACGGCTCATCTCAGCAAAGATCGACGAGAGATCGGGATTGGAGAAGAGGTCCCGGAAGATCTCTTCCTGGGAGTATCGGAATCCACCCGGTGTGCTGTGCGCTCCGGCCTGAGTCTGACGGAAGGCATCGTACTGTCGTCGTTTCGCTTGATCCGCCAGGACGGCATACGCCTCGCTGATCTCCTTGAACCGTTCCTCGGCCCTGGCATCGCCTGAGTTCTTGTCGGGGTGGTACTGCAGCGCCAGCCGCCGGTAGGCCTTTTTGAGTTCCTCCTCCGGGGCGCCTGGCGAGACGCCAAGGATAGCGTAATAATCCTTACCATTATCACGCAGTCGAGTCATTTCGTTTACTCCGGCGCTTTCGCACCCTTGGCTTACAAGTAGTGAGCGATGTAATCCTTAATGGCGTCGTGCGCGCTGCGGAATGCCAGGTCTTCCCACGGGATAGAGGACGGAGAAAAAATTTTCGCGTCGAGCGCTTCATCCTTCGCCTGGAGGTCGCCACCCACCACATGAGCGGCATACGCGATGACCACCGCCGCGGAGTCCTCGTACGAATAGACATTCAGCAGCCGATCGATCTCGACATCGAGGTTGACTTCCTCCCGAGTTTCACGGACGGCTGCCGCCTCAACCCGCTCACCTCGATCGACGAAACCGCCTGGAAAGACCCATTTCCCGTAAGCCGGGGGGATCCCTCGCTGGACCAACACAATCCCACCGTCAAGCATAAATAGGGCGCCGGCAGCGACTTTTGGGTCAGGATAGTGGACGAACGAGCAGTTCCGACAGGCCTGAAGCTCCGGCCCGTCCGGTTTCACCCGCCTGGGCGTGAGCGCCATCCCACACCGCGGGCAAAATCGGAACGGCCCATCGGAGGTGTGCGGATGGCCGTGAGGGTGTTGGCCCTCGTGGGTTATCTCGTGTTCCGATCCAACTGCGCAGATCGGATTGTCGGCTTCGGACTCGGCGATCCGTTCCAGAATCACCTCGCCGATCTTCGGATGGACGCCCAGCGGCTTGGTGATCCGGCAGACGACTCCGGAGTGTCGACTGGCCGCCTGCTTGACAAGGGCGGGAATGCCGATGGCGACGTGACGCCCTGGCCCAAGGAAGTACGGGTGCACGATCACTTCCTCTGCCCCATCGGCGACGCAGGCATCAAACCCCTGCTGAATGGTCGGCTCCCCAAGCTCCATGTGGGCATAGTGGACGATACTCAGACCAAAACGCTCACGCATCACTTCCGCAACCTCACGGAGGAGCTCGCGTGATCCGGCGCGGCGGCTGCCATGATCGACAATGAGAAGAGCTTGCTTCATTATATTGAATTATACTACGCAGAGCAGTAGATGACAATCCTGGCCACTGAGCAGACCTGTTCTCGCGCCGGAGTTTGACACGCCTCCAGTGATTTTCATAGAATAGCCCCAGCATGAACATCCTTCGCCTGGAGGTCCCGCACTGGGAACAATTTGATGGCTTGGTCCATGGCTTTCTTGGCCGCTTCGGCAGCCAGGGCCGGCCGCCAGACGACCCCTTTCGCCTTTCATGCGATAATGGAGATGATGTCCAAGCCGTCAAGCGCAACTGGTGCGAACTCAAGCTGGCGATCGGCCTGCGCGATATCAACATCATCACGGCCAAGCAGGTCCACGGGAACATTGTTCTGAAGGTTGCACGCGGCGACGAAAAACTTGCCGGGATTGGGGATGGGCTCATGACCGATGCGCCCAACCTCTGCGTGGGGGTGATGGCGGCCGACTGTGTCCCTCTCCTGTTCGTGGAGCCGGCTCGCAAGATTGTCGCTGCGGTCCATGCCGGCTGGCGGGGGACGGCTGCGGGCATCGCCCCTCGGGCGATCGCGCTGATGCGCGAGACCTACCGGGTTGACCCCGCCGCGCTTCATGTGGCGATGGGTCCGTCGATCGGGCCATGCTGCTACGAGGTGGGACCGGAGGTCGCGGCGCAAATCGCCGCGAACTGGAGCGCGGAACTCAAGTATGCCTGGAAGCCGGACGGGGTAAAGGGTCGCCTTGACCTGAGGGCGCTGAATGAGGCCCAGCTTCTCGGCGCTGGCATGCTCGGATCACACATCCAGAAGATCGGCCCCTGCACGGCCTGCCACATCGGGGATTTCTTCTCCTACCGAAAAGAAGGAAAGAGCGGCCACCAGTTGAGCTTCATCGGCTGGCGGTCGCAGCCTTGATCTTGGCACCCGGCAGCAGATCTACTATGCGGAGTTCGACGGGCAGCGCACGAAGCGGGCGATCATCAAGGTGATGGGCGAGTAGGAAAACTGAAGGTCAATCCCAACGTAAATCCCCAATCGGGCGCTCCGCTGCTGAAGCCGCGTCTGATCGCTGCGTCGAGAAAGAAACTCGAGGATGATGGCTGCCAGATGAAACCGACGAGACCAGAGTTATCTGCGGGCCGCCCTCTGGCGCTCTCCCCGTTGACCTCTCCCACTAGCCTGAAGTTCGGGAAGACTGGAAGCTCCACGATCATCCCCCAAATGACGAATGGGTTGGCCTTTTCACGGTCGACGCCCCCACCCGCATTCAGGTGATAGGTGAAGGGGACAAGCCTCCCGCTCAGGATCCCGATCCCTTCGAAGCCAAGCCGCCGCTTACCCTGGACTGTGGAAGGTAAAAGAGGTCCGACCTCGACCGCGAAGCCCATACCCTCCTTCTGCTGGAGGAAGCCCTCCTTCAGGACCGCCTTCAGGAACACGCCCGGGTCGGTAAGCTGGACGCCTTCACCAGGAGGCTTGGCGACCTCGAACTCTCCGACAACCTCCAGGTTCCTGACGATACCGTAGTTCAAGATAACCTTGGGGACGATGAAGGTGTGTTCCCCCCTCGATCTCTCCAGGTTGAAATACCCAAGCTCAATCTCTAACTCTTTGGGATCGGCTACAGCCGCATCGGTCGAAACGAAGGGCCTGTAGCCCCAGGCAGTGGAAGCGGACAGTAGCAGGCTGGCGGTCAGAAGCAAGATGGCTGATGCAGCGTGACCGCTACCCCTGGTCATGACTGCACTTCATGGACGCGCACCGCGGCAGCCTTGCGGAAAGAATTATTCATGGCCTCTCAAAATAATGCTTGATCTCCTTTACAGAACCGCTTCGCTCGATTCTGCCCTTTTCCATTATCAAAACACGTGTGCCGATATCCAAAGCCTCTTCCCGGTCATGGGTAACATAAATGAGAGTAAAACCAAGTGTGTTGTGAAGCCTGAGGATTTCCTTCCGAATGCGTTCGTTCAGGTCTACATCAAGACTGGAAAGAGGTTCGTCCATGAGGAGGGCCTTCGGATGAAGCACTAACGCGCGCGCAAGGGCAACACGTTGCTGCTGCCCTCCGGAAAGTTCTCCGGGTTTTGCATGGATGTATTCACTCAACTGGACAAGATCCAGCATTTCAGAAATCAATTGCTCGCGTTTTTCTTTGATTATATTTTTTGCTTTAAGCCCGAATTCGAGATTTCCTTTTACGGACAGATGGGGCCAAAGGGCAAGGTCCTGAAATACCATCCCGAAATTTCTCGCTTCAGGACCTTTTATCGTTTTCCCGTCAGCCGCAACAAGGTCGCCTTCAATGCTGATGCTTCCTGAATCCGGAGCTATGAACCCGGCAAGAAGCCTCAATACCGTAGTCTTTCCGCAGCCGGAAGGACCGAGGATGACGAGACGTTCTCCTTTTTCGATCTCCAGCGAGAAATCGTGCAGTACCGACCGCCCGTTATATGATTTAGTTACCGATGTAATTTTGAGGAATGTCACGATTAAAGCATCCTCGTTTTAAAGGCCGCGGTCAAAATTCCAACCGGGACAAGCGCGGCACAGATCATGATCACGCAGAGTGCCGATGTAAGGCCGGCAGGAGCATTTGCCATAAGCGTAAAGGTGCGGACCGGCAGCGTGTCAAGTCCTGGGGGATAGACAATCATGCTGATTCCCGTATCGCGCACGCAGAAGATAAACCCGACAAGCCAGGCAGCTATGAGACCGCGCTTCGCAAGGGGCGCTACGATCAGCGCCATTCTGCGAAACCACCCCGCGCCCGCAACCTGGGCAGCCTCCTCCATTGATGGCGGAATCTGCGTCAGCATAGAGACCGTTATACGGCTGCTGATTGCAGCATACTGGGCGATGTAGCCGATGATAATGATAACCGGCGTTGCATAAATGAAGTTCGTCCATGGCCGGTTCCAGAGGCTGATCAGGCCGATCCCGATGACCGTGCTCGGAAGAGCAAAAAGAAAAATAGTGAGTGAATCAGTGGTCTGCCAGAAGGGAAGCGCGCGTGTTTGGACCAGGTAGCCTGAAAGAAAGCCGATCACTGTCAGCACCGAAGCGCCGACCGCTGCATATATAAGGCTCCTGATAAGGCTGTCACCGGCCTTCGCGATTGCAAGAGAATAGGCATTGACCGACAATGACTGTACGATCAATACAAGAGAGGGCAGGATGACGATAACAAAGCAGAGCAGGGCCGATACTGCGAACAACCAGTTTCTGTTTCTACCCAGTTGGATCCTTTCAGTAAAGGATGTTCCGTGAGCAGGGCGAACCTGATATGTCTTTTCTCGAAGGAAATGCGATTCGAGGGCAAGGACAAAGAACGTGACGATTGCGAGCGGGATTGCAGCTACGGTGGCAGCACTGAAATTCAGGAAGGCCGAAAACTGGGTAAAGCTTTCAACCGGAAATACATTGTAACGCAGAAAGGACGGAACGCTGAACTCTCCTAAACTGAGAAGGAACACGAGCATCACCGCCAGCAGAACTCCGGGAAGGATCAAAGGGATCGTAATGCTTCTTAGAACACCCGGCCAGTCTGATACCAGCCTTCCGGCCTCTTCAAGGCGGGGATTGATGGTTTTCAAGTAAGTAACGGTCAGAAGAATCACGATAGGCAGAAACGTCGAAAAGAGGATCAGGACGCAACCCGGCAACCCGAACAGCCACTTCGAAGTAAGCTCAGCAAGAGATGGGCCGAGCAATCTGCCTATAACGCCCTCTCTGCCCAGTATATAGAACCATGAGATGGCCGTGATGTAAGGGGGTATCAGCAAGGGGATCGCAAAGAGTACAATCAGGAGTTTCCCGAAAGGCAGATCTGTTTTGCCGAGGAGTATACCTAAGGGCAGCCCGATGATCGTCGCAAAAAAAGTCGTCAGCAGTGACAAGGCAACACTGTGACTTATGAGGGTCTGCGCTCGTCCGAGCGTGAGGAGTGCCTTATAATTTTCAAGGCTGAAGCGGCCGTCGAGGATGATGCTTTTAACTCCCATGGCAAGGACGGGAAGCAGGCCTGCCACGACCAACACCGCAAACACTGAGGACAAGACAATGCGTTTGGCCATCAATACCCTACCCAAGTTTTAAGAACGGGCTGGATGTCCTGCATCTTCTTTGCAACCTCGGCATAATCGACCTTCATCGTCTTGATGGTCTCAATGCGCCTTACGACGGGAGGAGTTTCAACGTCCGGACGCAAGGGGATCTGCGCGCATTCCGCGAACGCCAATTTCCGTTCCGTTTCTTTTGAGAGCAGATAGTCTATCAGCTTTTTGGCATTGTCCGGGTGTGGCGCGCCCTTTATGAATACAACCGCGTTCGGAACGATAAGGCTGCCTACTTCCGCCTTATCCTGATCCGGGAAAACGACTTCTACGGGCTTGCCCTGTTTCATACGGCTCGCGCCGTCGTCGCTGTCTACGAGAGCGAAGTCAAATTCGCCGCTTGCCACAAGGTCGGCGCTCTCACCGTTGCTCGTCGAAATCCTGATTTGATTACGCTTCATTGCGTCCAGGAACGTCTTTGTTTTGTCATCTCCCCATACAATGAAAAGGGCCGCAATTTCTGCAGTCGTGGTCCCGAACAACGGATTGGCGATAACTGCCCGTCCTTTCCACCGCGGCTCGGTGTAAGACAGGATCGATCGCGGCTTTTCAGTTAGACTTTTCTTGACCAGCAGTATCCTCGCCCGTGCGGAGAAGCCTGTCCATTGACCTTCCGAATTTTTAAAATTGTCCGGAATTCCCTTCGCGTTCGGCGAAACGTACTGAGTCGATATACCTCGTTGTCTGAGTATCTCTGCCCGGATCGGCTCGTTCGCCCAATAGACATCCGCCTGGGGATTGTCCTTTTCCGCTAAAAGCCGATTCATGGCACCCGTGCTTTTTGACTCTTCGGTGTCATATACGGCTTTCACCTGTATGCCGGTTTCCTTCTCGAAATCTTTGAGTATCGGTTCCGAGAAAACCTGGTCTTCGCTCACGTAAACGACAACGGTCTGCTGTTTGGTGCATGCGGCTAATCCCGATATGCAAGCGGCCGCAACAAAGAAGGCTGTTATCAATAAAGCGGCTCGCTGTTTTATTGGATCCCTCATTTCAATTGCACCAGCCCTTGCTGATTTCATTTTCTCCAAAGCTGAAATCATCGAACAACGTTACGCTGTGAGCCTTGGGTCAGACGTCGATGGCGCCTGCTTCTTTGAACATGTCGTCTGCAGCTTCGATGGCAACCTTGCCGTGTCAGGACCCCGTTTGCGTCTTATTTTTTTACGCCGGTTTGATCGAGAGCGGCTTTAAGGCCCCTAGCCAAGGTGGAAGCATCTCCGTAAGCCCAGAAATGCATAAAAAACAATCGAGGCTCTTCATCCAGCATGTGATTGTGCAAAGACGCCACTTCTATTCCGTTTTCCCTCAGCGCTTTTATAACCGCGCTCACTTCACCCGCCCGAAGCATGAAATCTCCGTTGATTGCTGCCTTATCACCGTCTATTTGAAAATTCAATGGGATGTTCATTCCCATGTTGCCAGGGATCTTGGCACCTTTCCTTTTTACATGTATATCCTTACGGGGCACATTGACGTTTAGTACGC
>JAGWRQ010000054.1 GCA_028869615.1 Candidatus Methylomirabilota bacterium
TGTGCTCGCTGTATTTTTCAATCGCTTCGAATGTATTGATTGTTCTGTTGGTGTTGTCATCATAACGTATGACGGCTGTTACTAATGACATGGCGATGAACTGTTCTTTGGCTATTTTTTGTTCCAGCAGATAGTGAAACTGCAGCAAGTCCTCGATTCGTACAATGAAATCATTGTCGAATGTCTTACTCAAGGTTTCTCTGGCACCAAGAAACCCAAAAAGAAACTCCGCAAACTTCCCTTTTTTCAATATCAGCGTTACATCGCTATCCCCGTCTTGCCGTAATGTTGCTATCTCTGGATCGGTAGCCTCCCCTTTAGGCGTTATACCGCTTTGTTGCGTCATGAGTTCCTCCTAGTTAGAACTACCTAATCCGGCGCAAGGCTGATCAGATTGCAATATAATCTGGCTCGCATCATGCCGGAAGAGCCGCCGTAACCTGTTCGCCACCGGGTCCAGAGAATAGGCGGACGTCTTCTGAAAACAGTATGGCCCTTCAGGACTCATGATACCCCAAGGGGCCATAGCGGTCTTCACCTTCGGCGTGATGCCGGTTCCGGCTAGGAGCAGGTTTCCACCATTCGCCATGTCTGCATCCTCAGCTTTAGCATAAAGGGATCGAACCGAGTAGCCGACTTGTAGCATTCGGCTTGCATGGGCGTCAATGGAAAAATGAGTTATACGTAACAACGCGGCTCTTCCTCCTCATGACTGAAGCCAAGGATTCTCCCGCTTCAGGGATAGGTGGAACGCATTGGAAAAAAAGAGCTTGTCTGCGAATAGCAAATTATCTATACTGCGATAGGGAAAATTTCACAATCAGTGGAACCGATGGATATTCTTTCACTCATAGGCCCATATAACCCGTGGATTGAGCTGGGCGAGAAGGGGCTGAAGGGGGTTCCGGACTTCACGCGCCCAGTCTTTCACGATTTAGTCAGAGATCTCGAGACGCTCCCCCAAATTCTCTCCATTACGGGGCCCCGCCGGGTCGGCAAAAGCACATTACTCCGCCAGATCATTCGATACTACTTGCAGCGGAATTACCCGCCAGAGCTCTTGGTCTATTACTCTCTGGACGATCCAGCGCTCTTTCGCCCCAGCATCGACCGCGACCGCTTCATGGAGGCGCTCATGCTGGCGTTGAAACGCCGGGCTGAACATAAACCCGCGTTGCTCTTCCTGGATGAGATTCAGCGTCTGGAACGGTGGGAACTGTATCTCAAGAAATACTTTGATCTCCACTACCCGGTCAAGATGGTGGTCTCAGGTTCTGCCTCATCTCCGATCTTCAAGAAGAGCCGGGAGAGCCTGCTGGGGCGAGTGAAAGATTATCACCTGCTGCCCTTCTCATTTCGAGAGTTTCTTCTGTTTCGTCTCCGCGAGCACACCGACCTTATTGCCGAACTCAGGCGAGTCTATGACGACGGTGTCGCAACAATGGGAATGATCGCCGGGGATCCGAAACATCTTGATCTCCAGCGTGTGACTGTCCATGGACTCAGCAGCCCACTGTGGCAACAGGCTCAGGCCGCCTTTGAGGACTACCTCCGCGAAGGCGGGTTTCCTGAGGTCTGGGAACTGGAAACCTGGGAGCAGAAAACCGATTACCTCTACGACAACCAAGTCAAAAAGGTCATTTATGAAGCTTTGCTGCTTGCCGCTGAATTTCGAAAGCCGGAGCAATTGAAGCGATTCTACATCTCCCTTTTGGAACAACCCGGCCGGGAGGTCAATCTGAGCAAGATTGCAGAAGACACGGGCATCCTCCCAGCCCAGGTCGAAAGGTACCTTCCGCTCCTTGAAATGACTGACCTCGTCACCCACGTGCAGAAGTTTCGAAAAAGCGCCTTGCGAGTTCGGCGGGGAAGCGTCAAGTTCTATTTAGTCGATCTTGCGCTGCGGAATGCTGTGCTTCGACTCCAGGATGCAACGATCTCCGATCCTGCAACCCTGGGGTTATATGCCGAAAACCTGGCGCTCAACGCGCTTCGGAAGTGGAGAGGCACAGTGGCCATCGACTACTACCGAGAGGGTCATGACGAGGTTGACTTTGTTGTCCACATCGGATCCAGGAAGTATCTCCCATTCGAGGTCAAGTATCGGGATACCATTCTGGAAAAGGATCTCCGATCGATCCGCAGGTTCGTTCGGAAATTTCACACGTCTCCAGGAATTGTCATTACCAAGCGGCCTGAGGACTTCGGCCGGAGGGAAGACCTTTTCTTCATTCCCCTTCTTCAGTTCCTACTTATGTTCGACTAACGTAGCCGAAGCAAAGAGAGATCGAAACACCTGGCAGATTTTAGACGGGCTGGGTGCGGGGACTCTTTATCGCCTATTGCTTTCCTTGCTGATTGAGGAGAGCATCGATAGATTTATGAAACTCCTCCTCTGTCATTGCCCCGTTCGAGCGTCCATATAAGTTTCGATCCCTATTGATCAGGAAGATGGTCGGTGTGCCTTAGATTTTATACAGTCTGCCGATCTCACCGACGCTGTCACGTCCTACGGGGTACGGGACCTTGTACGTTTCTACAAACCTCCGCGCGTCAGCTTCGTTATCCCAGGAGACGTTTACGCCCAGCATCGCGCGGCGCCCTCCTGTCCCTACGATACGTTGCGGAGGACAGCAGCACAAAAGAGGAGATGCCAGTCGAGGGACAGGAGGGTCGCGGGGCGACCATGATCCGGAGAGCTCAGCCGCCCCCCGCTTCCCTCGGAGTCCCGCAGCTAGTACGCTCGGCTCCGCCTGGGGGCCGTCAGTGGCGTGGTCGGCGCCACCGCGCCATTCACCGTCACCTTGGCGCTGGCCTCAGGTCCGACCTCTTGGTGGCGTGTATTCGCACCGACGATCCTGACGATGTGCGGCCCGTTTGGCAGGCCCGTGAGTTCCATCGACGTCCCAAACGGCGGCCCCGGGTTAACCCCGTCCAGGTAGAGATGAATGTGGTTGACATCCCCCGCTGGCTTGAACTCCCACTGGATCACCATGCGGGAACCGATGGCTTCCCCATCCTTCGGCGACACGAGCTTGACCGTGGCCTGCTGCGCCCAGCCGACAGAGAGCCCCGCGACGAACACCACCGCGAATCCCGTCATCATCGACGTCATCGACTTTCCCATGCGATATCTCCTTCCCCGGATCACCTATGGCTTTCCTTTCTGATCGAGGAGGCCATCGATGGATCTGTGAAACTCCTCCTCTGTCATTGCCCCGACCGAGCGTCCAAATAGGCTCCCGTCTCTATTGACCAGGAAGGTGGTCGGCGTGCCTTCGATTTGATAACGCCTGCCGATGTCACCGGTGCTGTCGCGTCCTACGGGGTAAGGGACCTTGTACGTCTCCACAAACTTCCGCGCGTCGGCTTCGTTATCCCAGGCGACGTTCACGCCCAGCATCACGAGGCCCTTGCCCTTGTACTGCTGGTAGATTTTGGCCAGAACGGGAGACTCCCGTTGACAGTGCGGTCATTTGGAGTGGAAGAAATTGATCAGGACCGGCTTGCCGCGAAAGTCCTTCAGCGCGATGGACTTTCCATCCAGGAGTTGCAGTGTAAAGTCCGGAACTGGCGCAGCCATGGCCGTCCTGGCGACAAGTAGTGTACCGATCAGAAAGACAATGAACCGTGCTCGTCGCAAAAGAATCCTCATATCTGATGCCTCCGTAGTAAGCGTTCAGCGATCAGCCGTCAGCAGGCTGAAAGTTGACCGCTGACAGCTTCTCATTAACCCAACCCATACTCTTTCCAGCGTCGGTCCACGAGGGCCTTGGTTTCGCGATCCATGACCTGTTCCTCCGGCCACTCGCGCGTGAATCCCTCCTCTTTCCATTTGCGCGTTCCGTCGATCCCCATCTTTGAGCCATACCGCGGCAGTCGACTGGCGTGATCCAGAGTTTCGACCGGGCCCATGACAAACTCGATATCGCGCTCCGGGTCGATGTGATTCAGGACCTTCCAGACCACTTCGGCCGGATCGCGGACGTTGACATCCTTGTCCACGACGACGATCACCTTTGAGAACATGGCCTGACCCAGGCCCCAGATCGCGTGCATGATCTTGCGCGCGTGGCCCGGGTAGGCTTTGTCGATACTGACGATGACGAGGTTGTGAAAGACCCCGGCGAACGGCATATGGAAGTCCACGATCTCGGGCAACTGTTTTCTGAGGAGGGGTCGGGACAGCCGTTCCACGGCAGTCCCCATGTGGCAGTCCTCCATAGGCGGGCGGCCGACAATAGTGGTCTGGTAGATCGGATCCCGGCGATGGGTGATGGCCGTCAGGTGAAAGACGGGGTAATAGTCAGGGAGGGAGTAAAAGCCGGTATGGTCGCCAAACGGCCCCTCCAGGCGCAACTCATCCGGTTCGACGTATCCTTCCAGCACGATCTCGGCGTTGGCGGGGACCTCCAGATCGACGGTCTCGCACTGGGTAAGCTCGACGGACTGCTTCCGCAGGAAGCCGGCAACGAGCATCTCGTCGATCCCTTCGGGCGCCGGTATGACCGCCGATAGGGTGGTGGCCGGATCCGGCCCAAGGGCCACGGCGACCTCGGTGCGACGTCCCAGCCGCCGGTTCTTCTCGTAGTGTCTGGCCCCGCCGTGATGGATGTGCCAGTGCATCCCGGCTGTCCGTTCGTCGAAGATCTGCATTCGATACATGCCGCAATTGCGCGTGCCCGTCTCCGGGTCTTTGGTGAAGACTAACGGGAGCGTCACGAACCGGCCGCCGTCCAGCGGCCAGCACTTGATGGCCGGCAACAGGTCGAACGAGGGCTCTTTCGTGATGCGTACCTCCTTGCACGGGCCATCCTTCACTCGCTTGGGCAGGTAGCTCGCCATCTCCGTCAGCTTAGGCAACATCCGGAGCTTCTCGAGCCATCCCTCCGGGCTCTTGATCTCGAGGAGGCTTTCCAGTTCCCCAGCCAGTTCGTCCAGCGAGGTGCGCTGCAATGCCACGCAGAGATGCGCCTCTGAGCCGAAGGCGTTGATCAGGAGCGGCATCGACGAACCCTTGATCTGCTCGAAGAGCAGCGTCGGTCCGAGCCGCTTGCTGACTCGATCAGTGATCTCGGTGATCTCGAGAATCGGATCGACCTGGGTCTTGATCCGCTTCAGCAGTCCCTGCTGCTCCAGCGCCGCGATAAAGGCCCGCAGGTCCTCGTATGCCATAGTGACTCCAAGCGATTAGCGTTCAGCGATCAGCTAGAATCCGGAAAGAATTAGGCCCCAAATGCCCACAGAAAGACGGTTGATGCAGCTCTGGCTGACCGCTGAGAGCTGACGGCTGATAGCTGCACTATTGAACGCTGCCACTATAGCGGAGGGGAGACGAAGTCGGCAAGCAAAAATAGGTCAGCAGAGATCAGTTCAGACATTCACGGAGGAGCTATTCTCTGATATGGTATGGTACGGGTATCCTCTGTCCCGGTTGGGTGGGAGCGTTGACAAGTCATCATACGTGGGGTAAGGTCAATAGCAAGCGGGCATGCAACGGTGGGCACTGAGCGGACCTACCCGGATCACCCCGTTCTTGCGGTCGGGGCGGTGGTGGTGAGGGATGGAAAGGTGCTGCTGGTCTTACGGAGCAGGGAGCCGGGACGCGGCCTCTGGAGTCTACCCGGCGGCGTCGTTCACCCTGGCGAAACGCTCAAGGCGGCAGTTGTTCGGGAGCTTCGCGAGGAGTGCGGGATCGAGGTGGCCGTCGCGGAGACTGCCGAGGTGGTGGAGCGGTTGATCCAGGACGCCGAGGGTCGCATGCAGTATCACTATGTCATTCTCGACTATCAGGCGAAGTGGCTGCAGGGTGAACTCGCTCCCTCGGACGAAGTGGGGGAGGCACGTTGGGTGGATCCTGGCAGTTTGTATCGCTACCGCCTGACCCATGGCACGGCGGACGTGATTCACCGCTTACTCGCTCGGCGAAGCGGCGAGGTTCAAGATCTTGGAGCGTAGCAAAGGACCACTCGACGTGGAACTCACCGTCAACGGAAAGAAGCTGGAAGTGACGGATAGCGCGACGATCATCGCGCTTCTGGACAAGTTAGAGATCAACCCCCTTAGGGTCGCCGTCCAACTCAATCAGTCGATCATTAAGCGTGAGCTGTACGAGCGCACTACGCTGAAAGCAGGGGACACGCTGGAGATTATTACCTTTATGGCCGGAGGGTCTTCATGAGGAGCGGGGCGGCGTTGGAGCATAATGTGATGGAGAGCGACGACGTCCTTACATTTGGCGGCAGGAAGTTTCGGTCACGGCTCATCGTCGGGACGGGTAAGTTCCCGGACTATCGAACGATGCAGCGGGCTCACGAGGCCTCGGGTGCCGAGATGGTGACGGTGGCAGTCCGAAGGGTGAACCTGGATCGCACTCAGGAGTCGCTCCTGGACTACATCGACACCAAGAGGTACGCGCTCCTGCCCAACACCGCCGGCTGCTACACGGCAGAGGAGGCGATCAGGACCGCGATGCTGGCCCGAGAGGTCGGTCTCTCGAACATGGTCAAATTGGAGGTGATCGGCGATCAGCGGACCCTCTTCCCGGACAATGAGGAGCTGCTGAAGGCCACCAAGGTGTTGGTCAAGGAGGGTTTCGTGGTCTTGCCCTACACCAACGACGATCCGGTCATGGCGAAGAAGCTGGAGGATGCCGGCGCAGCCGTCGTGATGCCGCTTGCCGCCCCGATCGGTTCCGGCCTTGGGATACGAAACCCGCATAATATCAGGATTATCCTCGAGGCGGCGCGGGTTCCGATCATTGTTGACGCGGGGGTGGGTACGGCTTCGGATGCCTCGATCGCCATGGAGCTTGGGTGCGATGGCGTCCTGATGAATACGGCGATTGCGTGCGCCAAAGATCCCGTCGCGATGGCGACAGCCATGCGGCACGCAATGATCGCCGGGCGATTGGCGTACCTGGCTGGGCGCATACCGAAGAAGCTCTACGCCAGCGCCTCGAGTTCGCTCGAAGGCATGATCGAGTAGGGCAGTGCAACATGCGAAATCTGATGAGTCGTTAGTTTGTCCTCGTACCTCGCACCCGTCTTCATGGGGTCTGTATGTCGTGACCGACCGCTCCCTGACGAAAGGGCGGCCCCTTGAGGTAGTGGTTGACGCCGCGCTTGCCGGTGGGGCGAAAACTGTTCAGCTTCGTGAGAAGGATCTCTCGACGCGGGAGCTCTATCAACTGATTGAGCGACTCCTTCCCATTGTGCACGGGCGAGGCGCCTGCTTGCTTGTCAATGATCGAGTCGATCTGACGTTGGCCCTGCCGATCGACGGTGTCCATCTTTCCAGAACGAGCCTGCCGCCTGCCGAGACGCGGGCCCTACTGGGACCCACGCGTCTGATCGGCGTCTCCTGCCACTCGCTCGAAGAGGCGATCGAGGCTGAGAGAGGTGAGGCCGACTTCATCACATTCGGTCCGCTGTTTCCAACGCCGTCCAAGGCGGCATATGGACCGCCCGTTGGCCTGGCGCAGCTCAGGGAGGTGAGACGGCAGGTCCAACTACCGATCTTCGGCATTGGAGGGATTACGGTTTTCAATGCCGCTTCCGTGATGGCGGCCGGCGCCGACGGGGCGGCCGTCATCTCCGCCGTCATGGCGGCGGACGATCCAGCCGATGCCGTTTCGAACCTGCTGCATGTCGCCCGCTCTGTCGCCAGGGGTGCAGCAGAGCGCTAGGTCCTGTCCATGTGGATTGTGATTGATGGCTATAATCTGATCCGTCGCTCCCCTCGGCTTCAGCCTATTGATCGCCGGGATATGGAAGAGGGCCGGGAAGCGCTCCTTATCACATTAGCCGCCTACCGACGCCTGAAGGGTCATCGAATCACTGTAGTGTTCGACGGATGGGAACGGGGCGGACTCCGCGAACAGGTGAGCCTGACCGCCGGCCTACAGGTGGTCTTCTCGCGCCGCGGGGAGCGGGCCGATCAGGCCATCCTGCGATTCGTTGAGAAAGCCCCCTCGGGGGCGGTCGTAGTCACCTCAGATCGGGCGTTGGCGGATGAGGTCGCGCGGACCGGCGCCTTGGTCCTCTCCGCCGAAGAGTTTCATGAACGCCTAGATCGCGCGCTGCGAGAAGGGGGTAAGGGCGAGTTTGAAGAAGATGACGAATCGGCCTCCGAATCCCCAAGGCCTCGAAGACCAAAGGGCCCTGCCCGACGACCGTCGAAACAAGCCAAGCACCGAATCACCACCCTCAAGCGCTTGTGAGGAAGGGTTCCGGGTTCCAGGTGCGCGTGTCACAACCCGGAACCCGAACCGTTCATAAAGACAAAGAGGAGAGTATGGTCCTCTCCTCTTTGTCGTGTACTGTGACGCCTGGCGGAATGATCGATGGATCAGGCCGCCAAACCCTTGCTTACCTGACGGCGTCTTTCAAGGCTTTTCCAGCCCTGAACCGCGGGGTCTTAGACGCCTTGATCTTGATGATATCACCCGTTTGAGGATTTCGCCCGTTCCGGGCCGCTCGTCTGGCTACCGAGAACGTCCCGAAGCCGACCAGGGTGACCTTCTTCCCTTTCTTGAGAGATTCCCGCACCCCTGCTGTAACGCTGGTCAGGGCCGATTCTGCCGCCTTCTTCGTGATGCATGCATCCTTGGCAATCTTGTCCACCAGTTCCGCCTTGGTCATGCCCCCTCCTTTCTCAATAAGCCCATTAAGAATGAGTAGACCACCATCCACCCCTGCCGATCCGCCTTGGAAGCTCTTACCAGACTCTCCTATGATCTGTCAAGGGAAAAAAGACCTCGGCAATTTAACGTAGTACAAAACAATCCAGGCGTATGTTCCCCAACTCCCGAATTGGTGAGGAATCGATCGAGCTTGGACTGCGCATCCCAGGACTTGGAATTCTACTTGTCGCACACTGTTGGGCTACGCTATAGTCGGCCCAATGGCACGGGCGCAGGAAAAAAGAATCCTCTGCTCCAATCGGCGGGCGAGGTATGAGTATCAGATCGAAGAGGTCATTGAGGCCGGGATAGCTCTTACCGGGACCGAAGTGAAGTCATTGCGGGAGGGCCAGGCTGACCTGAAAGACAGCTATGCCGCGATCGAGAACGGGGAGGCGTATCTGTGGGGCTGCTATATCAGTCCGTATGCCGCCGGGAACCGCTTCAATCCGGACCCAAATCGGACGCGGAAACTTCTGTTGCACCGCGAGGAGATCATGAGATTGATGGGGAAGGTCCAGGAGAAGGGCCTCACCGTGATCCCGCTGAGTATCTATGTGGCCGGACGGAAGATCAAGGTAGAACTGGCGCTGGCCCGGGGGAAAAAGCTGTACGATAAGCGGGAAACCCTGAAGCGACGCGCGATGACGAAAGAGATGACCCAACTCGTCCGCGGCCGCGCGGACCGGGGGTAGCGGTTGACTTTTTCAGGCGGATGACATACAGTAGAAGTGGTCTTGTACCTCTCAACCCAACCTGATGTGGTGCCGGCTTTACTGCGGGGGCGCTCTGGTTTCGACGGGGACAAGGGGGTAAGGGCTGCGTGCCGAGGACCCATCGCCTCGTAAAAAGGTGGGGATACAAGCAACTGCCAACCACGAATTGGCACTGGCTGCCTAAGGGTGGCCACGTCCACCCCGCTTCGCTCGTTGGGCGGGATCTGGGCGCCGACTAAACGGGCTGGCTTGCCTCCCTCGCTCTAGGGAGGCGGGTAAGATCGCATGAGCTAGCCGCTCCGGGACCCCGCCTGTGGGGGCCCAGAGAGGCGAATGTTCATACGCAGGCTACGCACGTAGATGCACTTTCCGACATGTTCTCGGACGCGGGTTCGATTCCCGCCGCCTCCACCAATATCATCCATGTGAACCGCCCTCCGGGCTCTCCAGCTCAGAGGGCGGTTGCATAAACGCCAGGACGTTAATGGCGCTCCGCTTCAGCCTTTTCTCAATCCACTCATGAACAGTGGCCTGAGAAACCGTGGTCCACTTTGGGCGCCTTGCCTCCATTTTTCCGTTGACAGGCTTGAGAGATCTGATGTAGAGTAACATGCCGTGTCAATTTGTGGCTTATTGTTAACCTGCTCGGAAGCACACGGTGAAGAAGGCGAGGCATGGAGGAGACAATTCATGGTTCAAGCGGTTCGCTAGCTACTAAGGAGCCCATGCCCGATTGTTCTGAATTACCGCAGTCCCCGCTCCTCTCCCAACCTCACAAGCACAGGACCCTTCGAGTCGTCCTTATCAAGCCCTCGCAATACGACGATGATGGATACGTGATCCGCTTCTGGAAGGGCGTGCTGCCCAGCAATACCCTCAGTGTGCTCCGGGGCTTGACCGAAGATGTCGATAAGCGCGGTATCCTGGGAGACATCGCTATTCAGCTCGATACTTTTGACGAGGTGGCGGAAAAGGTCCCTGTCAAGCAGATCGTCAAATGGAGCCGCCAACTTGACACCAAGCTGGTAGTGTGTCTGGTAGCGGTCCAAACCCCCCAGTTCCCAAGGGCGCTCGATCTGGGTAAGCAGTTCCGCGCGCATGGGATTGACGTCATCATCGGAGGATTCCATACCAGTGGAACTATCAATATCCTCGGCGATCAAGAACCGGACATTCAAGAACTTTATCGAGAATCGATCGTAGTCGTATCCGGTGAGGTCGAAGGACATTGGGGAGGGATACTGGCCGATGCTCTCAACGGACAATTGAAACCCCTCTACTCCTTTGCCGAGGACCTCAAGAACCTGGTCGACATCGAAAAGGCCCCTCTCCCTGTGACCAGTCCTAAAACGATGAAGCATTTTGCCAGGCCCAACTTCGGGACCGTGGAAACCTCTCGAGGCTGTCCATTTTCATGCTCCTTCTGCACCATCATCAACGTGCAGGGTCGAATGATGCGAGAGCGCTCCCCGGAAGCGATCGCCGAACTCATCCGGAGAAATTACTTGGAACGCGGCATCAACTTCTACTTCCTCACGGACGACAATTTTGCTCGCAAGAAGTTGTGGCGCGAGACCTTTGAAGCGATCATCCGGCTGCGCGAGGAAGGGATCACTATCTCCTTCATGATGCAGGTGGACTTGGCCCGCAAACCAAAGGAGTTCGTGCGTCTCGCTGCGGAGGCCGGCTGCAGCCAGGTGTTCGTCGGCATGGAGAGTGTGAACCCTGACAACCTCAAGTCCCAGGGCAAGGGGCAGAATAAGGTCGAGGAGTATGTGAGCACGATCCGCGAGTGGCACGATGCCGGCGTGGTCGTCCACGCAGCCTATATCATCGGCCTGCCCTTCGATACGAAGGAGCAGGTGGCCCGCGACATCCAGTACCTCACAGAGGTCATCCAGCCGGACCAGGCCTCCTTCTTCATGCTGACCCCGCTACCGGGCTCCGAAGATCATCGGGAGATGAAGGCGCGCGGGGAATGGATGGACCCAGATCTCAACAAGCGGGATTCGTTCCACGCCACGACTGCACACCCTCATATGACCGCTGAGGAGTGGACAGCCGCGTATCAAGACGCCTGGAAATCGTTTTATAGCAAAGACAATATGGCAAACATCCTGGCGCGATGGCGGCATAATCCTTGGATATACTGGAATCTCATCAATGTGTACCTGTGGTACAAGAATGCTGCCCTGATCGAGAAGCAGCATCCGATGGTTGCGGGCTTTTTCCGCCTGAAGGACCGGCTTACACGGAGACCGGGATGTTCGATCGATCCGGCGCCGGTCCATCTCTGGAAACGCACGAAAGAGGTGTGCCGTTTGTTCGTGGCATGGGCCCGCTTCCTGAAAGAGATGGAAGAGATATGGCTCCAGACCCGTCCGAGGAGTGAAAGAGAAAAACGGTTTTTCGACGAGGTTCAGCGGATCCAAGGCGAGATCTGGCAGACCTTGAAGATCGCGGAGTGGCAAAAGGCGTATAGCGATGCCAAGACGGCGTTGCCCGCCAAGGCCCGGGCCCTACTCGATCCCTTTGAGGAGCTTCCCTCCAAGATGTTGCTCAGTCGCAACGACTTGAATACATTCCTGAAGAAATGGGGAGACCTCCA
>JAGWRQ010000258.1 GCA_028869615.1 Candidatus Methylomirabilota bacterium
CTACGATGCGGTCCTCAGCGCCCAGAGCGAACAGAATCTCGGTATTGCCTGGCGTAAGCGCCATGATCCGCTTGGGCGGTCCGTCCAGTGTCACGGACCGCCCGGCGTCATCGACGACAGTGAGGGGGGCCGCCTCTGCTGAAGCCCACACCGCGAACACCAAGATCAGCGGCAGCAACCATCCTCGAGGCCTCATAGGCGGCCTTTGACGCCCAGCAGAAAGGTGATCCGCGGGGCAGAGAAACCGAAGGTCTGTTGAAACCCTTCATCAAAGAGGTTCTGGACTCTTCCAAAGAGTGACAGCTCCTGCAGGTGGAGCCGATCCTTGAGCAGGAGGTAGGTGAAGGCGACATCGACGGTCCTGTAGCTGGGGAGCGTCACCCGTGGCGCAGGGAAGGTGCGGAAGTCGAGGTCCTCCCGAGCGCCGACGAAGGTCGCCGTCAGGTTGGTATGGAGCCGCTCCCAGACATGGTCGATGGAGAGCGACCCACTGTGCTTCGGTCGCCGGATCAGTGGTGCGCCGACCGGCAACTCAGTCCCACCGATGCCGCCGTTATCCAGCACCTTGGTCTCCAAAAAGGTATACGTGCCGCCTACGGTCAGGCCGAATCCTGGATGCACCCTAGTGGCCACCTCGATCCCTTTTGCCCTGGCCGCCTGGACGTTCCGGAAACTCGGCGATCCCCCGACGAAGGCGATCAGGTCGGTGAACCGGTTGTAAAAGTAGGTGGCATTCAGTTCGGCCAGGCCCTTGAGCAGCGGCTGGTCGAACCCGACCTCCCAGCTCCGGGTACGCTCCGGCTTGAGGTCAGGGTTACCGATGGCAAACGGGCTGCCATCGCCAAAGTTCTGGATGAAAGTCGGCGCCTTGATCCCTTTGCCGTAGCCAGCCCTGACCTTCGTCTCCAGGAACGGAATGATGTAAGCCCCAGATACGCGGGGGGTCACCTCGGTCCCGAAGGTACTGTTGCCATCTACCCGGAATCCCGCCGTCAGGAACAGTACTTTCTTCCAGTCGAACTGGCCCTGGAGATAGCCGGCCTTATTATTCCGTCTGGCCTCGTTCGCGCTGGCAAAAGGAAAATCGGTCTCGGTCGCTGCCGCGCGCTGCTCAAACTCCTCTCGTTCAAACGCGAAGCCGGCCGTAAATACAGTGGAGACGTCAAGGAGAGTCGGGGCAGTCAGATTCCAGAAGTAGTCCGCAGAGACGCGGCGCTCCTCATTCTTACTGTGGAAGGCGGAAAAATCAATACCCGGATCGAACAGATCGTCAAAGGCCGACTGATGGCGGTAGAAACCGACCTGGAGCGTCTGCTGCCACCAAGGGGCGAGGGCGTGACTGGCCTTGCCGCTCACGAGCAGGCGCTTGTGATCGGAAGACTGTCTTGGATCGAGTGGGCTGAAGAGGTTGCCCGCATCGCCGGTTGGAAATTCGAAGAGGCTGTCGGTAAACCGGACGAGGAGGTTGAGGTCCAGTGCCTTCTCTATCGCATAGTCCAAGCGGCCGCTGACGGTGGTTTCGCGAAAGTCGTTGTTGATGCGCAGGCTCCCGTCGGTATCGGTACGGCCTACGCCCAACGAGTAGCCGACACGCCCGACACCCCCGCTGAGATTGAAATGCTCTTCGAAGGTATTCAGGTTGCCGCCGGCGAAGGAGAGATCGGCGCGCGGCGCGCCCGTCCCTCGCTTGGTGAAGATCTGGATCACCGACCCCATGGCATCGGAGCCGTACAGCGCGCTGTGAGGCCCCCTGACGATCTCGATTCGGTCAATATTCTCAGTGCTGAGGTCGCTGAAATCAAAGAAGCCGCCGGCGTCGTTCACCTTGATCCCGTCGATCAGCACCAGGTTAAAGTTGGAGTTGCCGCCCCTCGGAAAGACCGTGACGACACCACCGCGGCTGCCGGCCTGCGTGACGCTCAACCCCGTCACATCCTGGAGCAGATCCGTAACCTGTGTCGTCTGACGCGCCTCGATCTCCTCCTTCGTGATCACCGTGACCGATGCGGCGACCTGTTTCACGGGAACTTCGGTCTTGGTCGCCGTCACCACGACCGGCCCAAGCTCCACCGGTTCTTCAGGAACTGACCCAAGCATCTGCCCTGACGCGCTATCCGGATCACAAGTCCACAGAACCGCCACACACAACCACCCCTTAACCACACCGTTCCAGCATTTCATCATTCGCCCCCTTATCCGCGAAGGTGGTGCGTTCTCGTTCTCCCCTGGACAGGTCTCCTGACTCGTGGATCGCTGCCGACCCTGCGCCTT
>JAGWRQ010000259.1 GCA_028869615.1 Candidatus Methylomirabilota bacterium
CAGGCAACTGCTTCAGCAGATCCGCGACGAGTCGCATCGGTTCGCCATCACCTACCATCGGGCGCTGCGGGGCAAGTCGGCCATCCTCTCCCTGCTGGACGACGTTCCCGGGATCGGGGTGAAGCGCCGACGCGCGCTGCTCACTCGGTTCGGAAGCCTCCGCCGTCTGCGCGAGGCCAGCATCGAGGAGTTGCGACGAGTAGCCGGGATCTCTGAGTCACTTGCCACGACCATTCATGATGTCGTGGGCGCCGTAAGCGCGTAGGACAGAGTGGCCTTCATCGATGCCCGCGTTCCGTCATTGCGAGCGACCAGCGGGAGCGTGGCAATCCAACCGTCCTGCTTGCCTGGCCTTGAAGAACGGTGAGATTGCTTCGCCTTCGGCTCGCAATGACGCGCGAGATAAGGGGATCGGAGTGCGGACAGACCACAGATTACAGTTAGGAGGAGCGAATGCCGCGAGAGGCGATACATACTGAGAAGGCACCCCAGGCGATCGGACCCTACGAGCAGGCCATAAAATGTCATGGCCTGCTCTTCACGTCCGGACAGATCGCACTGGATCCAGCCACCGGTAGACTGATTGAAGGTGACGTCTCGGCTCAGACCCGCCAGGTTCTGGAAAATCTCAAGGCGGTCCTGGAGGCCGGCGGAAGCTCCCTCGGTCATGTCATCAAGGCCACCGTCTACCTGACCGATCTGGACAGCTTCGCGAAGATGAACGAGGTCTACGCCGAGTACCTGGGGCGCGTGAAACCGGCCCGCTCCACGGTGGGTGTGGCTACCCTCCCACGCGGCGCCATCGTCGAGATCGACCTGGTAGCAACGACACTGTAGGTGTTCATTGCGAAGCGGCCCGCAATGGCCGGCAACGCCGCCGTGGGACTTCCTCCATACGGTCGTCTGCCGCTCGCGCTAAGCGTGGTGTCGCTGTGCTCGCCATGAGCGCGAGCGGCTCTAGGCGACCTTGGGGCGGGGCTTATGGGCCCAGGTCAGCAGCTTGTGTAGGGGCCAGGTATTGATGACGTCGGACTTCTCAATCCACGCGCGACGGGCGGTGGCAACGCCCAGGGACATATTGTCGAGCTGATCGAGGGAGTGGGTATCGGTACTGATGGCGAGTTTGATCCCCAGTTCCTTGGCCCGCCGCGCATGGTGGTCGTTGAGATCGAGGCGCGACGGCTGAGCATTGATCTCCAGGGCCTTTCCATACCGCTTGGCCGCCGCGAAGACCGCCTCCAGGTCTACGTCGTACGGGTCGCGCTCCCCGATCAGGCGCCCGGTCGGATGGGCGAAGATATGGACGTGGGGGTTGCTGAGCGCCCTGACGATGCGAGCCGTCATCCCAGCCCGATCCTGTTTGAAGCGGGAGTGAATGGCGCAGACCACGATGTCGAGTTGGGCCAGCGCCCGGTCTGAGAAGTCCATTGACCCGTCGGCCAGGATGTCACACTCGCTGCCCGCGAGGATTCGGATCTTCGTGTACTTCTTGTTCAGGGCGCGGATCCGGCCGATCTGTTCGAGCAGTTTCTCCTCAGAGATGCCGCCTGCGACCGTAGCCGCTCGGGAGTGGTCCGACACAATGATGTACTCATACCCTCTCCGCTGAGCTGCCTCGATGAGCGTCTCAAGGGGGTGATGGCCGTCGGTCCAGTTGGTGTGGGCGTGCAGGTCGCCGCGAATGTGGCGGAGTTCCAACAGGTCGGGCAGCCGCCTCTCCAGCGCTGCCTCGATCTCGCCGGCGTCTTCTCGAAGCTCGGGCGGGATGTACGGCAGACCGACCGCTTTGTAGACCTCCTCCTCGGTGGCGCCGGCGATTCGCTTACCGGTGGCCTCCTTGAAGACCCCATACTCGCTGACCTTCAACCCCTTACGGACTGCGAGCTCCCGCACCCGGATGTTGTGGGCCTTTGAGCCGGTAAAGTATTGCAGCGCGGCGCCGAAACAGTCGGGCTCGACTACCCGAAGGTCTACCTGGATCCCCTCCCGGTGACGGATGGTGGCCTTGGTCTCGCCCTGGAGCAGCACCTCCGCCACCTGCGGGAGCGACGTGAAGACCGCCATGACCTTGGCCGGTTTGGTGGACGTGGCCAGCAGGTCGAAGTCCTTGACCGTCTCGCGCATCCGCCGAAGGCTCCCGGCCAGACTGATCTGCTTGACGTCGGGGAGCTGCTCCAGGATCTGGACCAGCTCGTGGGCCAACGGCAGGGCCCG
>JAGWRQ010000260.1 GCA_028869615.1 Candidatus Methylomirabilota bacterium
GAGGGAAAGCATTCGTACGCCCTGTATCAGATTACCATTAAGAAAAAAGAGGGTGAGCCTGTTTACAAGACGGCCTCCCTCTTCATCGATCTGGTCGGTGGAGCCTGGAAGATTACCCTGTTTGATGAGAAGACCATGAGCGGACCACATCAGGAGACAACGAAAGGTTAGTTCAGCCTTGACGTGACAGCTTTCAGTCTGTTCGGTGTCCGGTTTACAGACCGGCAAATCGCGGCGATGGAGTTCGCCGAATCAATTATCCCGCTGACCCATCCGGGATTAATAACTCCTACCGAAGGGATCTCTTCGGTAGGAGTTTTTGTTTTTCAAGCGGTAACGAGATATGACGAAGACTGCGAGGAGGCCAAGACATGAGCTGCAGCTTGCTGGCCATCGCGTTGTATGTAGGAGAACGCTAGGTGAAAATAGTTGTGATCTCTGATATCCACGCAAATCCGGCCGCGCTGGAGGCTGTTGCACAGGAAGGATTCGACTGTCTGATATGCCTCGGGGACCTCGTAGGTTACGGACCGTCGCCGAATGAGGTTATCGGGTTCGTAAGGCAACACGCCCTCGTGGCTGTCCGTGGCAATCACGATAACGCCGTTGTCCGTGACCTGGATTGCCATTGTTCGCCAGCCAACAAGGCGCTGGCAGAGGCCACACTCGCTCACCATCAACTCACCCTTACAGATGAACACCTCAACTGGTTGCGCGGGCTGCCGACCTGGGCCGAGTTCAGGCTTGACGATTACCGCTTTGCTGTCTTTCACGCTAAGCCTCATGATCACCTTTACGGATATGAGATCACGCCTGACATTCCGGACGAGAAGCTCCGCGAAGAGATTGATGGCGTCCGGGCCGACTTCGTTCTCTTGGGACACACGCATCTTCCTATGGTGAGGGGGATCGGGTCGCGGGTGGTTGTCAATCCGGGAAGCGTAGGCCAGCCGCGAGACGGTAATCCTGAAGCCAGCTATGCGATCATCGAAGACGGAATTGTTGAGCTCAAGCGGTGCGCGTACGACCTTCACAGGACCGTCGCGGCTATCAGGAATCTTCCGCTCAGGCAAGAGATCATCAACGAATTAGTCGCTATTCTTGCGAGGGGCGGCAGCGGGGACAGCCGGGGTCAAGGGTTCTAGCCCTTGGTCAGGGTTTTCGCTTGGGGGTCCTCAGTATGAGCAGGAGGCGTCCGACTTTCGGCGAGTACAACGCGATGGGCGTGTATCTCAACAGTCGCGGAGCGTACGATCTCGCCATCGGCGAGCTGAAGAAGGCAAGGCAGATAGCCCCGCTGTCGCCATTCGTCCACTACAACTTGGCAGCGGCCTGTTTTGAGAAGAGGGACCTCGATCAAGCATTCTCTGCGGTTCAAGCGGCCCTGGACCTGCAACCTTACTACATCAAGGCCCGCCTGCTTCTCGGTTTGATCTTGAAGACCAAGGGATTGTTTGAAGAAAGCCGGCGGGAGCTGACATGGGTTGTCGAGCAAGACCCCTCCGGTAGAAGCGGCCGAGACGCTAGGGAGGCGCTGGTCGATCTTGAATCGAAAATGGCAAGACGGCATGGAGGCCCCCAATGAACCTCTTGGCGAGGCCGACTGAGGCACGTCCAACCACAGGAAACGTCGATCAAGGCAGGGTCTGCGTGTCATACAGACCGCATCGCCAAATATAATCAGCTGCTCGGGATCGGCTTGCGACACGGGGGCGTAAGGGTCCGCGAGAAGGCGCAATGCGCCATTTGTGGGGAGCTCTCGGCATAGGGCTCTCTCCCTACCAGCTGTTTTTGCAAAGGCATGTGCAGTGTGCTAATGTTTCGTGCGGTCAAGCCCCATTGGAAGCGAGGTATGAGCGAAGGGCCAAGCTGGCCGACCTGGTCGTGGCCCGTGATCTGTTGGCCATCAAGTGCATTCGCCCCTTCCAGGACCCTTCGGGGTGGGCCGCCATCTACGACGACATCCTGGCTGGTTGCCCGTAACGACCAGTCGTAAGACGAGCTGGTGGCCGCCGACGCTACAGAAAGCAGGGTAAGTGAGGCGGCCGGCGCGCCCAATAGCCGAACCATTTCAAATGAGGTACCGTGGGGCAGGTTTTGCTCGTTGGTATTGGGGGATTTCTCGGTTCGATCGCCCGGTATCTGCTTAGCGGGTATGTTCAAGATCGGACGGGCGAATCATTCCCCTTTGGCACCCTGG
>JAGWRQ010000261.1 GCA_028869615.1 Candidatus Methylomirabilota bacterium
TCGTCTACCGTCAACTGGTGTGAGGCCTGCCAAACCGTCCTAGCCAATGAGCAGGTGGAGGGAGGGCTCTGCTGGCGGGACGGGACGCCGGTTGTGCAGAAGGAGCTACCGGGGTGGTTCTTCAGGATCACCGCATACGCTGAAGAGTTGCTGAGCGGCTTGGATCACCTCTCCGGATGGCCTGAGCCGGTCAAGGTAATGCAGCGCAACTGGATCGGCAAGAGCATCGGGGCGGAGGTACGCTTCCCGCTGGTCGATCGTCAAGAGACGCTGACCATCTTTACCACCCGACAGGACACGCTCTTCGGGGCGACCTTCATGGTCCTGGCCCCTGAGCACCCGCTTGCCCTCAGCCTCTCGCAAGGCACGCCGCAGGAGCAGCAGGTCAGGGCATTCGTCGACCGGATGAAGCTGGAAGACAGGATGCAGCGCGCGGCAGCCGACGCAAAGAAGGAAGGAGTGTTCACGGGAGCCTACGCCATCAATCCGCTCACGCACGAGCGGATTCCTGTTTGGATCGGCAACTTCGTCCTGCTGGAGTACGGCACCGGCGCCATTATGGCGGTGCCGAGCAACGACCAGCGCGACTTTGAGTTCGCGAAGCAGTACGGTCTGCCGATCCGCCTGGCCGTGAAGCCCGTCGATATCGATCTGGATGAGAGCAACATGCAGCAGGCGCATGAGGGGGAGGGCCTGCTGGTGAACTCCGGCCCGTTCACGGGCATGGGCAGTGAGCAAGCGCGCGAGGCGATCGCGGACTTTCTGGAACGGGAGGGGATCGGGAAGAGGACGGTGAACTACCGGCTACGCGACTGGGGGATCTCACGACAGCGCTATTGGGGCAATCCGATCCCGATCATCTACTGTCATGAGTGCGGTGTTGTCCCGGTCCCCTACCAGGAGTTGCCGGTCATCCTGCCTCAGGATGTTGAGATCACGATGAAGGGGGGCTCCCCTCTGGCGAAGGTCGCCACGTTTGCCCACATTACATGTCCACGATGCGGCGGTCCCGCCAGGCGGGAGACTGATACCATGGATACCTTTGTCGATTCGTCCTGGTATTTTCTCCGGTTCACCAGCCCGGAGGCCAAGGAGGGACCGGTCGCGCCTGCTCGCGTCAATTACTGGATGCCGGTGGATCAGTATATCGGGGGGATCGAACATGCGGTGCTCCACTTGTTGTACGCCCGCTTCTTCACCAAGGCGGTCCGCGACCTCGGCCTGATTGCTGTCGATGAGCCGTTCAATCGGCTGTTGACGCAGGGGATGGTGTGCAAGGAGACCTACCGGTGCCCGGAGCATGGCTTTCGATTGCCGGAGGAGGTGGATACCGCTCGCGCCTGCAAGGCATGCGGCCGGCCGATCGAAATCGGACGGATCGAGAAGATGTCGAAATCGAAAAAGAACGTCATCGATCCCGAGGATCTCCTGGCGCAGTACGGGGCCGATACGGCCCGACTGTTCTGTCTGTTCGCCGCCCCGCCGGAAAGAGATTTGGAGTGGTCTGACCAGGGTGTAGAGGGATCGTTCCGCTTTCTGTGCCGCATCGTCCGCCTTGTTGAGGATCAGGAGGCGCTGCTCAGGGAGCCCGTTCCATCAATCCCTTTTCGGAGGCTCATTGTGGGTCGCGCCTTGTACAGAAAGGCCCAGCAGACCATCAAACGGGTCACGGAGGATATCGAAAACGAGTTTCACTTTAATACCGCCATCAGCGCCCTTATGGAGCTTGCGAATGAGATCGGCCGGTTTGAGCTGGCAGGCTCTGCGGACGACGCTGATGAGCGACGCTTCGCCTACAGCTATGCGGTTGAGACCCTTCTGCTGCTCCTGTCGCCCTTTGCGCCACATCTGTGCGAGGAGTTGTGGGAGCGACTCGGTCGCAGCGGGAGCATCTTTCAGACGACGTGGCCGACCTACGACCCGGCCGCCATCACGGCCGAGGAGATCGTGGTGGTCGTCCAGGTGGATGGGAAGGTCCGGAGCCGACTCTTCATGCCCGCAGACGCTGACGATCGCGCCATGCGCGAGGCAGCCCTCGCGGACGAGCGGGTCAAGGGGTGGCTAGAGGACAGATCGATCGGGAAGGTGGTGATCGTGCCGAAGAAGCTGGTGAACATCGTAACCGGGGGGATCCGATGAGAACGATCCTGTGTGTAGCGGTACTCTTGGCACTGACGG
>JAGWRQ010000055.1 GCA_028869615.1 Candidatus Methylomirabilota bacterium
GGCAAAGACTTCCGTGAGGTTCCGCACGGTGAAGTCGTTGTCCTGCTCCGGCTGCAGACGATGTCGCTGCCGGAGGAGGGCCACAACCTGTTCTTCCGCCTCTTTCATCATCGTCGGGCCGAGAGCCTGAACCAAGATCGCCCCCACGGACCGGGCATTGGCTTGGCTCACTCCAAGCACCTTCTTCTTAGCCGTAGAGATGGGAAGCATGATGATATCGTCCTGATCCTGTCCCCAGGCTGACTGACCCTTGGGAGCAAGGGTCCCGAGCACAGTGAACGGTACCTTCTTGATCCGGATGATCTGTCCAAGGGGGTCGGTGCCACCGAACAGATTCTCCACCACTGTCTGGCCGACGAGCGCCACCTTCGTTGCGCCGTCCACGTCCTGCCAGGTGAACGGGCTCCCGGACTGCACGGTGAAGTCTCGAATCTGGAGGTATTCCGGCGTGGTCCCTTGTACCACGGTAGACCAGTTGCTGTTGCCGAAGACGACCTGAGCGGTGCCGCGGCTGCTCGGGGCGACGAACGCCACCGCCGGGCACTCGCCGGCAATCGCCTTGGCGTCATCTTCCGACAACGTCAGGACCGACCCGGCCCCGACGTGGATCCCGCCGCTGGTCATACTGCCCGATAACACGACAATAACGTTGCTGCCGATGCTTCGGATCTGCTCCTGGATTTGGGCAGTGGCCCCCGAGCCCACGGCCACCATGGCGATCACAGCAGCCACTCCAATGATGATCCCAAGCATGGTGAGCGCCGATCGAAGCCGATTGACCCTGAGCGCCCTCAAGGCGATCCTGACATTGACCAAGAGATTCATCAATCCGCTACCTTGCTTCGTCTGCCGGGCGCTGCCGCAATTCCTCGAGCGCTGTTCTTGGCCGCTCAACCGCCTCATCCCGCAGCAGCCGGCCGTCCTTGAAGAAGAGCACGCGCCCGGCGTAGGTCGCGATGTCCGGCTCGTGGGTGACCAGGACGATGGTGATCCTCGCCTCCCTATTCAGCCGCTGGAAAATCGCCATAATCTCGGAACTGGTCCTCGAATCGAGGTTGCCGGTAGGCTCATCAGCCAAGATGATCTGCGGCTCGTTGATAAGGGCCCGCGCAATCGCCACTCGCTGCTGCTGGCCACCCGAAAGCTGGCTCGGGTGGTGTTCTTCCCGGCCTGCGAGGCCGACCGCCTGGAGGGCCTTGAGCGCCCTGGCTCGGCGGTCGCGGACCGCAGCACCATTATACAGAAGGGGAAGTTCCACGTTCGCGACGGCGCTGGTCCTGGCCAGGAGGTTGAATGTCTGAAAGACGAAGCCGATCTTCTTATTGCGGATGTTGGCCAGCTCATCTCGATTGAGCTCACCCACGCTGACGCCGTCAAGTCGGTAGCTTCCGGATGTCGGCTTGTCCAAGCATCCCAGAATGTTCATCAAGGTGGACTTGCCGGACCCGGAGGCGCCCATGATCGCCACAAACTCTCCTCGTTCAATTCGGAAGGAGACCCCTCTCAGTGCCTGAACGGTCACATCACCCAGCCGATAGTCCTTCATCAGACTGTCGATCTCGATGAGAGCTGCCATGACCCTATCCTAGAGCCTCGGCCCACGCTGGCCAAACGGCTGGGCCGGCCCGCCCGCGGTCTGGCCTTCTTTAGACACGATCCCGACGATCACTTCTTGTCCCATGTTGAGATCACCTTCGGTGACCTCGTTGAAACTCCCATCGGTGATCCCCAGCTTCACCGTGACCGGCCGCGGCTTCCTGTCCTCCCCCAGGACCCAGATGGTCTGATCCCCTCCAGCCCTTCGGGTACCGCGGAAACCCGGCGTCCCCTCACCTGGCGGCGACCCCTGCGGAGTCCGGACGGAAGCATCTCCGCCTCGTTTCGGCTGCTCCTTTAGGTCGGGGGGCCGAAACCGCATGGCAGCACTGGGGATCTTCAGCACATTCTCCCGCCTGTCCACCAGGATCTTGACATTCGCCGTCATCCCCGGGAAGAGTTTAAGATCAAGGTTGGAAACTGCAATCACGGCATCGTAGGTGATCACGTTCTGGACATTCATTGCCGCCTGCCGAATCTGCACCACCTTTCCCCTGAAGGTCTCATCTGGGTAGGCGTCCACGGTGAAGGTAGCGGGATGCCCCACCCGGACCCTCCCGATATCGGCCTCATCCACATTGGTGTCTACCTGCATCTTGGTCAGATCCTGTGCAATCAGGAAAAGGGTCGGGGCGGAGAGGCTCGCTGCTACCGTCTGCCCGACATCCACATTCCGTGAGACCACGGTTCCGTCCACCGGCGCCCGGATATAGGTATGGTCAAGATCAATCTGGGCCTGCTTCAGGGCGGCCTCGTTCTGTTTCACCTGCGCCTCGGCCGCAGCGAGTTGAGCCTGGGCCACCTCGTGCTGGGCCTGGGCGGCGCGAAGGGTGTACCCTGCGGCCTGATCCTGAGCCTGGGAGGCCTCAAGCGCGGCGACATTGGAATCGTAGGTCGCCTGCGCCGAGTCGCGCTCCTCTGCCGAGAGCCCGCCTTCTTTATAGAGATCGACCCGGCTCCTGAGCTTGATCTTGGCGTCCAGGACGGCCACCTTCGCCTTGGCCACGTTCGCTTTTGCGGCCACCAGGGAGGCCTTGGCGTTGGCAATGTCGGCCTCGGTTTTCTGAATCACCGCCCGCGCGTTGAGGACGGCAGCCCTGGCGTTTTCCAGGTTGCCCTTAGCCTGGTTCACCTTAGCCTCAAAGATCTCCGGGTCGATCCTGGCCACCAGTTGCCCTTTCTTGACCTTCGTATTGAAATCGGCATAGAGCTCCTTGATGTTCCCGGAGACTTGGCTGCCGACCTGAACGGTGACGACGGCGTTGGGGTTGCCGGTCGCCGAAATCGTGGCCTCGATGTTGCCCCGCTCAACCTTGACGGTCCGATACTCGACCCGGTTCTGTCCGCCGAAGAAGGCCCACCCGCCCAGGCCGGACAGCACCATCAGGCCAACACTGACCAGCCATACCTTCGCCTTTGGCATCTTCATGAGCGTCACAGTTCGAAATGATTTTTTTCCAGGATCGTGCCTTTCTGCAACTCGAGATTGGCTAGGTCCTGATTGTACGTCGTGATCGCCTGGATCTCGCTGGCTTGGGCTGCAGCCAGGTCGCGCTGAAACGAGAGGACGTTGAAGGTCGTGGTGACGCCGGCCTCGAGCCGCTTCTGCTCGACCCGGAGCTGCTCCTCTGCCAGCACTCGCGCTGCCCGGGTGGCCTCCACGCGGCGGACATCGGCCTCGATCCGACGAACTGCCTCCCGGACCTGAGAGATGATCTGTCGCTTGAGATTCAGCAGGCTCGTCTCAGCCTGATCGTGGCTGAGCTTCGCCTGAATAAACGCCGACCTGGCGGAGCGGTTGCCTAACGGGTACGTCAGGACCAGGCCTGCCGACCACTGCGTAAAGTCGCCTGAGGTCAACCGATCCAGATCGCCGCCGGCACTGCCGTTCAGGCCATTGAGGCCGACATTACCCTGCAATTGGAGGCTGGGCAATAACTGGTTCCTGGCGACTCTGAGGTTCAGGTCGCTGTTCTGAATGGTCAACTTTTGCGCGGCATACTCAGGTCGCTTCTCCAGAGCCTCCTGAATGCTAGCGTCCATATTTACTGGGGCTACTTCAAAAGGCGGTGTGTCAGCCGGGAGAATCGTCCTGGCCCAGATGCGCTCGCCATCGGGGATGTTGATGATGAGCTTGAGCTGATCTTCGGCATCCTTGATCGCCTTCTCAGCCAGGATTACGTTCTGCACCTGGGCGGCAGCCTGGGCCTCCGCTTGCGTCACCTCGACCGGCGCCGCGACACCGGCCCGCACCCGCGCCTTGTTGAGATCCTCCAGTTCCCTGGCCAGGCGCAGCGAGCGTCTCTGGACCTCCAGGTTCTCGATAGCGAAGACCAGATTCCAGTAGGCGTTGTGAACATTGGTGATCACCTGATTGGCCTGTTGACGGAACTGTGTCACTGAAATCGCTTGAGTATTCCTGGCGATCTTGATGGGAGCCGTGTTCACATCGACGCCGAAGTTCTTGAGGAGATCCTGGGTGATGCTGAGCGTGAGGAACGTTTTGTAGGAGGGGTTGATCCCATTTGGTGGCTGAGCAAAAGCGGAGTTGGTGTTAAATCGGTTATTGGTCATGCTCAACGTGTAGCTGGCGCCGAACGGCAGCTTCTGGGTCAGCGAACTGTTCACATCTCGGTTTTCGATGGCGTTGACCTTGGCCCCCGCCAGCACTGTCGCTGTAGGCGAGACGGTCCGGTTCGCATCGAGTGTAAGGGAGAAGGTCGGGTCAAAGACCGCCTTCGCGATCGTGATACCCTCCGCGTTGATCTTCGGATTGTAGTTGGCGATGACAATATCGAGATTGTTCTTCAGCGCCAACACAACAGCCTCGCGGAGCGCGAGGCGAAGCTCGCCGACGTCAGCCGGTTCGCCGCGAGTCGATGGCTCTGGGGGCGCCGCAGAAACGGCGAAGCGGTTCAGATCGTCAGACAGTTCGACGCGGCTCCGCACAAGAGGGGGCGACAGATCATCCTCCGCCTTCGCCACGACAACAGGCAGAACAGCCAGAAACATCACCGACATCGTCCACAAGCACACCTTGCGCTGTAGCGCCGTCATGCTACCTCCTTTCAAGAACAGGGTATAGGGTTTAGGGTTGTAGGGTAAGAGCGCACATGCCAAGCTTACTCTTACATCCTGTACCCGTTTCACTGTTCACCATACCCACGTTCTCATCTTTTACCCTATACCCTCCACCCTGTCCTATTTACGCTCCGGCGCTTTCGATTGAGAGGCGGCCGCTTCCTCCACCCGACGCTCCTCGTCCCACTGCTTGAGGAACGCCTCAAAGCGGGGCTGCTGATCGGCGGTCAAGATCCCTCGAATCCGCTGACGGGATCGCGCTCTCACCTCTTCGAACTGCGGCTGAAGACGCCTGCGCAGGATGAGAAACTCCTCACGCGTCTCATCAAGGATCGCGTTCAATGCGCTCATCTGCTCAGGGCGGAACCCTACCGCTTCCCTTAATTCCCCGACATAGCGCTCCCGATTGAACTTGATGGTCCAGATCGGCTGGCGCGTCGGATCGACCCGACGCAGGTATGCCGATAAGCTCAGGGCACCCGCCGCGAAACCCAAGAGAAAGATGGTGAGAAAAGCGAACCCGACCTTCGTGCGTGTCTCCATCATGTGACCCATTCTACCTGCCCGACCTCGAACCCTGCTCTTCGCACTTCGCACCCCGCACTTCGCACCCCGCACCTGGTGTGAGCACAAATGCCAGCATCTGGTCCCGACTGGGCTGCCCGACCACCCCCGGCAGGTTCACTTCCTCCAGGGAAAAGGCGTACACGTCCGTTCCGCCCCGTACCTGAACCGGGAGCGACGAGCGTGACCCGCCTATGGAGAGCGTCACCCCGGCGAGCAACAAGACTCCTACGGCCAGCGCCGGGATCAATCGCCTGGCCAATCCCCAGGCATGGAGCAAGCTCAGGTCGGGCTGGCTGAGCTCCGACTCCGCCAATCGCGCTCGTAAGCGAGGGTAGAAAGTTGGTCCGGGTCCGGTCTCTTCGCGCAAGGCGCCCAGCAGTACCGAGGAGAGCCTGGCGACCTGCATCACCTCACTACACCGGCGACAGCTTTTCAGGTGAATCGCCAGCTCGCCATGGTCTGCAAAGGGATGGCCTTTCCATCCTTCCCGCTCAAGCAGTTGCTTGACCTCGTGACACGTCATCTGTTCCTCCCTTCACGATGCGTCGTCTCTTCTTCCTGACGGATCAGGCGCTGAAGCCCTGCCTGCATGGCCCGACGCGCTCGCCAAAGACGGACCTTCGCGGCTGCCTGGGTGCAGCCGAGGGCGTCGGCGATCTCCGCGATCTCAAGCCCGTGAACCTCCCGCAAGGTGATGACCAGTCGTTCCTTCGGCGCAAGACCGGCCAGGATCCGCTCCGCGAGATCCCTGGCTGTAACCTGGTCTGCAATTGACGGATACCCTTTCTCGGCTATGATGTGCATAAAATCACGCTCCGGCTCCCCCAAGTCGGTAAAGGTAACCTCGGGATGTCGACGGATTCTCCGGAGGTGATCATAACAGGTGTTGACGGTGATCCGGCGAAGCCATGGCGCGAATGGGGCCCCAGGTCGAAACCGCCGGAGAGCCAGGTAAGCTTTCAGAAAGACGTCCTGGGCTACGTCTTCCACGTCCTGCTTGCGTCGGAGAAAACTTCCAATGATGGCACACACATGCTGATCATGCAACCTGAGCAGGGCCTCGAAGGCTTCCTGGTCGCCTTCCTGCGCCTGCCGGATGAGATGGGCGTCTCGCTCTGAAGCCTCTCGCCATCTCTCAGCAGACTCCTGGTCTTCCCGCCTATCGTTCATAAGTACGTATGGTGAGGCCGTCCGGTTACGTGTATGTTCCCATCGACGGATGAAAAAGGGATCCGTATGCTCTCTTCGTCACTCGAACAGGTTGGCTGAGGCTGAAAAAGAGGTCAATGAGGAAAGAGCCTGGAGACGGCCAGAAGGTGGTCAGTAGCGCTGGGCCAGGCCCTCCCGCTCAATACGATGCGGCCGGTAACCAATATGGGTATCACAACAGGACCTGGTAGTGGGCAAGAGCTTGCCTGGGTTACACCGTGACGCGCTGTCGAAGGCCACCCGGACCCTCCGCATCGCCTCGAGGTCGTCAGAGCTGTACATCAGGGGCATGAAGTCGATCTTCTCCATTCCGATCCCATGCTCACCCGTGATGCTACCGCCGACAGAGAGACAGAGCCTCATGATCTCCGCTCCGGCCGTAAGGGCCCTCTGCAATTCACCTTCCCTGCGGGAATCGAAGCAGATCAAGGGGTGGAGGTTCCCGTCACCTGCATGGAACACGTTCGCAATGACACACGCATTGCGCTCCGCGATCGCCTCGACCTCCCTGAGCACCTGGGGCAGTCTGGTCCGAGGGACCACGCCATCCTGCAGGTAAAATTCGTGGGTAATCCGACCGACGGCCGCGACCGCGCCCTTTCGTCCTTTCCAGAGCAGGGCCCGCTCCTGCTCATCCCTGGCGATCCGAAGGTCCAGGACGCCATGCCACACGCAGATCAACTCGATTCGCTTGGCCTGGGCCTCGATCTCCGCGGCCGGCCCATCCAACTCAATCAGCAGTACCGCGCCGGCGCCTTCAGAGTAGCCGATATGCAACCACGCTTCAAGTGCCCCGATAATGTGTCGATCCATCATCTCCAGGGCCGAGGGGATAATACCTGTGGCGATGATCTCCGACACTACCTCGCTGGCCGCCTCGATGGCGCGGAAGGAGGCCAGCAGCGTTTTCACGGCCTCGGCCTGGCGAAGAAGGCGAACGGTCAGCTTCGTGGCGATCCCCAAGGTCCCCTCGGAGCCGGTAAAGAGGCCGGTGAGGTCATAGCCGGGGCAGTCCAGCGTCTTACCGCCAAGCTGGACAATCTCTCCCGATGCCAGGACCAGCTCAAGCCCGAGGAGATGCATCGTCGTAGTTCCATACTTCAGGCAGTGGGGGCCTCCGGCGTTCTCCGCCACATTGCCGCCGATGCTGGAAGCGGCCTGACTTGCCGGATCCGGGGAGAAGTAGTAGCCGCGATCCAGGACCGCCTGGGTCAGGGCGATGTTCACCAGGCCCGGCTCTACCACGGCGCGCTGATTCGCAAGATCGATCTCCAGGATCCGGTTCATGCGGTTCAGCCCGATGATCACCCCGCCAGCAACAGCAATGGCGCCACCCGACAGCCCGGTCCCCGCTCCGCGCGGTAGGAAGGGCAGCTGCTCCCTATCACAGAGCTTCACCACCTCGACGACCTGCTCGGTGTTATCCGGGAGGACTACAACATCAGGCATAGCCTTCTCCAGATAGGTCATCCCGTCACACTCGTACACGGTCAATTCGTCCGGGTCGGAGATCACCCACTCGCGGCCCACAATGGCCGCTAACTCCTTCATGATCCGAGGCTTATCCATCTGTTTCGCGCTTGCCACCCTAAATCTTTCCCACGAAGCGACCAGGATTGAGGCACCCTCGGGAGTCGAACTGTTGCTTCAATTGCCGCATCAGCAACAGGGCGTTACCGACCGGACCCCACACATCGGTGTCGGCCTTGATCGCCGGCGAAGCCGACTGGATCACCAGGCTCCCATCATGGCGCACGACCCAGTTTCGAAGATCTTCGACCCCCTTCGCGAGGGCAATTGGATCCCGCTCCGCCACATCCGGCGTGCCCATCCAATACAGCCGGACGATCCCGCAGCCGGCCTCCGAGATGGCGGCCGATTCCAGGCCGAGATTCCGGGCAAGCGTTTCAGCGTGGTGGACCGTGTCAATAACGTGTGTCGGCAGGACGCTCGCCTTCAGCATTACCCAGCATCGGCCATCGCTGCTCGCTGACGGAAAATCACAAATAGCATTCCACAGACTGTCTTGCGCGCTACCCTCCACGAGGAATCCTGCTACGGCCCGTTCCTGATGGCAGAGCGTCCTGATAGCTGCGATCTGACTCTCTACCGCCTCAGGAACACTTCCCACTGACACAGCCACTGCGACAGTCCCAGCCGGAATGTCACAGCCGGCCTTTCTGCCAACTGAGTGCGCCGCAACGGACGAGAGAAGCTCGACCCTGGTGCAGACGATGGTCGAGTGGAGGATCTGAGCCAGCGCGCCGGCAGCCTCTTGACCCGTGGGGAATAATGCGATCCAGGTTCGCTCCACGGCCGGCAACGGATAGAGTCTCACGGTAGCCTCGAGAATAATGCCAAGCGTCCCCATCGAGCCGACGTAGAGTTTGTTCATATCGTACCCGCTGACGCTCTTGACCACCTTCGCGCCGCCCTTCGTGATCGTGCCGTCGGCATGGACGACGCGAATCCCGATGACCAGGTCGCGAGCGGTCCCATACCGGTGCCGCCATGGGCCGCTCGCGTTGGTGGCAAGGATGCCCCCGATCGTGGCCCGCTCGTAGCCGGCTGGATCGAGGGGGAGAAACTGGCCGCTGCGATGAAGAGACGCCTGAACCTCGCGAAGCAGAATCCCGGCCTGAAAGGTCGCCGTGAGATCGCCCGGCTCGTGATCGATGATCCGTTTGAGCCGCGTGAGCCCAACAACCAGATCGACCCTCGCGGGGACGCCTCCAAGGCTGACCTTCGTTCCGCTTCCCCGCGGCACCACCGAAAGCCGCTCGGACGATGCGAGCTTCATGACCTCGGAGAGCTCCTGCGCATCCGCAGGAAAGACGACCGCCTGTGGAACCCGGTCATCTACAGCGTATGGGACACAGGACTCCGCCGCCAAGACATGGTCTGCCCCGACGATCCCAGCCAGGCGCTGAGCTAACTGGGTAGGCCCCATACGCTCAACTGTCAACCCCTCAAGGCGCCTTCATCCCGCATCAGGCGGAGCGCGCCCTCAAAGGCTCGGATAGTGTTTTCGAGGTCTTCATCCGAGTGGGCGGCCGAAACCCACCCATGAAAGAGGGGGAAATCGACGCCGTGCAGGATCAGTGCGCACCGCAGCCGGTGATAGGCTTCCTGCTTTGGATGGTCCATGAGGAGGGTGTGGTCGAGCTTAGAGTCGGGTCGGTCGAGGACAAGACCATGACGATGAGGTTCGAGAAAGAGGTTGACGACTGAAGATTCACCATAGACGGCGGCATCCACTCCAAGTGTCTTGATGACCTTGGTAAGCCCGTTGCGCAGTGTTGCTCCGGCACGATCGGTTCCGATCTGGACCTGACCGTCGGCCAGAAGCGGAAGCGTCGCCAGGCCGGCCGCCGCTGAAAGCGGATTCGCATTAAAGGTCCCGGCGTGTCCCACCCGCTCCTCCCGGTTCCAGGTCTGATCGTCCCGGAACGCCAACTGGTCCATCAGGAGCGCGCTACCGACTACGGCCCCACCAGGCAGCCCTCCGGCCAGGATTTTGGCCAGCGTGGTCAGGTCTGCGTAGATCCCATACCGCTGCTGCGCACCACCGGGCGCGAACCGGAACCCGCTGATCACCTCGTCGAAGATGAGCGCGACGCCGTGGGCCCGGGTAAATTCTCTGAGCCGTTTCAGGAAGTCGTGGTCGGTCGGGATCGTGCCGCAACTGCCACCTCCCGGCTCCAGGATCACACCGGCGATATCGTTTCTGCCTGAGGCCAGCGTCATGAACGCGGCCCAGTCGTTCGGCGGGCAGATGAGGATTTCGTCAAGGACGCCTTGCGGTACGCCGGCCGAAACAGGCCGGTTAAAAGGCGGACGGACCGCGACGGCCGCATAGTCGTGCCATCCGTGAAAGTGGCCCTCGAACTTTACGATCTTCCCCTTGCCCGTTGCGGCTCGGGCGAGCCGGATCGCCAGAAGCGTCGCCTCAGTCCCCGAGCCGACGAAGCGGATGCGATCGGCCCATGGCGTAAGCTTCAGCACCTGCTCGGCCCACCGGATCTCCTGTTCGTGGCAGGCGCCGTAGTGGGTCCCGCGGTCAAGCTGCTCGGCAATGGCTCTTCGAACAGCCGGGTACCCATGACCAAGGATAAGCGCCCCGTGTCCCACCCAGTAGTCGATCAACTCGTGGCCATCGACGTCCCATTTTCTGGATCCCTGGGCCCGATCCACATAGATTGGGAAAGGATGGAGGTGTCGGATGTCGTGGGTCAGGCCGCCGGCAATGGTCGCCTTGGCCTGACGGAACAGGGCTTCCGAGCGAGGATGGGCTCGCCGAAACTGTTCGTAGATTGATACCCCGCTCTTCTTCAAGCCTTTACCCTCTTGACTACAGCCTTCCTGCCGGTTTCGAGTTTTGAATTTCGAGTTTCGAGTCCGGAGTAAAGATTGCTCCACCTCGAAACCCGAAACGTGACTCGCAGAACGTACCATGCCCTTCTGTCACTGTCAACGCAGCCGGACGTGCTACGAGAGTTCGCGCGGGGCCGCTCGTGGCGTTACGGGCCGCCTCTTGTCAGTCGACGGCTGCCTCAAGTGAATCGAGTAAACGTAACTTATTGTAAATAACGTAATATACGCCAAACAAATGATTATTTTCTCAAGCTCAAAAATGACTTGACAGTCGTGATGGGGTGGGCTAAAAGAGACATCTCTTCAGCAACGTAATGCCGGTAAATGCGCATGAGACACGGTTTTCCACAGCTACCTTATCT
>JAGWRQ010000056.1 GCA_028869615.1 Candidatus Methylomirabilota bacterium
CCGAAGAGCAACAAGCCGACATATATCGCCCTGGAAGAGATAGGCGCCGGCAAGCTGGCCTATGAGATGAAGCCCGTGGAGGGTGCGGAGGTAGCGGAACTGGTGGGCCCGGAGGCCGGGGCAACCTGGTTCCGGAGCCTCTCCGTCGGGGACACCCTCGGCGAGGAGGAGATCATCGAGAAGGAAGAAGAGGAAAAGGAGGGGGTCGAGGTGGAGGAGACCCCGGTAGAGTTGCTGGCCGAATCGGGCGAGGAGATAGAGAAATTGGAGGTGACCGACCTCGATGCCCTGGAAGAGCCGGGGGAAGCAGTAGAGGACGAAGCCTGAAGGTGACGGGTATTGTGCTGGCGGGCGGCAAGTCCTCACGGATGGGTGTTAATAAGGCCTTTATCGAATTCGGGGGCAAGCGGCTGATCGAGGCAACGGTGGACTGCCTGAGGGCGCTCTTCCCGGAGGTCCTCATCATTGCCAATGACCCTCCGCTCTATGCGTACCTTGGTGTCAAGGTCATCCCTGACCTGATCCCCGATTCCGGCTCGCTCGGCGGGATCTACACGGGACTGAGTGCTGCGCGTCATCCCACATGTTTCTTCGTTGCCTGTGACATGCCCTTCCTCAACGCCGATCTGATCCGGCTCCTGGTCCGCGAGGCCGAAGGGTGGGATGCAGTGGTGCCGCTGGTGAAGGGTGAGTTGCAGCCGCTGCATGCCGTATACGCCAAGTCGTGCCTCCCGCTCATTAAAGAGGCCATCGACGCTTCAGTGTTGAAGATTGCTCGGTTCTTCCCGAAGGCCAAGGTAAAGATCATCGAGGAGCCGACCCTCAGGGCGGTGGACCCTGATCTTCTCGGGTTCATGAACGTCAATACCCCGCTGGAGCTCGAGCAGGCCGAGGCGGTCAGGCGACGCACACAGCCATCAGCGATCAACCGATAGCTGCCATGCGGCTGCCGTGATCCTCACCGCTCGTCTCCTGCTGCCGATTGCCGGTCCTCCCATTGTGGACGGTGGCCTCTTGATTCGCGACGGGGCCATCTGCGCGGTCGGCAAGGCGTCTGCGCTCATCAGGGATTTCGTAACCGAGCCTCACGACGACCTCGGGAGCGCAGTCCTGCTTCCCGGCCTGGTCAATGCTCATACCCACCTGGAGCTGACGGGGTTACACGGCCGCCTGCCCCTTGGCAAATCGTTCACCGAATGGGCGATCGCCCTGCTCGATCTTCGCTCCGAGTTAGATGACGAGTTCTTCGCTACGTCAGCTCGCGCGGGCGCAACGACCCTGCTCCGAAGCGGCGTAACCTGTGTGGCCGATATTACGGCGTCCGGTAGCAGCGTAGCCCCCCTCAAGGCAGCGGGACTCCGGGGCATTATCTTTCAGGAGATCCTGGGACCACACCCTGAGCAGGCCACAGAGCGGCTCGACGCCGCCGAGAAGGCCCTTCGGTCGCTTCAACTCCAGGCGGGCGGAACGCTATTGTCGGTCGGTCTGTCGCCCCACGCACCGTACAGCCTGTCCGAACCGCTGCTGCTGCGCTGCGCCGAACTGCTGCGGCGCCTACGCCTCCCGGCGACCATGCACCTGGCCGAATCGCCCGAGGAGGTCACGTATATCGGTCTGGGGATCGGGCCGATCGCCACCAGGCTGCTGCCCGCCGTGGGTCGGCATTCGCCATCCCATCGAGTCTGCGGCGACAGCCCGGTCGCATTCCTCGACCAAGCCGGTCTGCTGTCGGACCGGCTACTGGCTGTACACGCGGTGCATGTGGGGATGTCCGATCTCCAGTTACTGAAACAGCGGGGAGTGGCGCTGGCCATCTGCCCCCGGAGCAATCAGTCCCTCATGGTAGGGACTGCGCCGCTGGCCCGATACCTTGCGGCGGCGCTGCGGGTCGGCCTGGGGACCGATTCGCTGGCCAGCAACGAGACGCTGAGCCTCTGGGACGAGATGCGATTTGCGCATCGGCTCTATGGCGGGACAGTCACGGCGCAGCAGTTGGTGACAATGGCAACGCTCGGCGGGGCCACGGCGCTCGGGATGGCCGGAGTCATCGGGTCGCTTGCGCCCGGTAAGCGCGCGGACCTCACTGCCCTGACCATCGATCGACTCGATGATGCCGACCCGTATGGATCGCTCCTCGATCAGGCCTCTGATGACCTGGTCGTCTTGAGTATGGTGGAAGGCAAGATCTTGTATCAACGCGAGGGGACCAGGTGCAACTATCATTAGGTAGGGTAGCGTATATTAATTGTGAGCCGGTGTATTACGGGATCGAGCAGGGGGCGGTTCCGGCAGCATGCCGGATCGTTGACGGGACTCCTGCAGAGCTGAACGATATGCTCCAGGCGGGGGATCTTGACCTATCGGTCATCTCCGCCATCGAGTATGCGCGCCATGCGGACAGGTATCTGATCCTCCCCGACCTGGCGATCGGCTCGGATGGCCCGGCTGAAAGTGTCCTGTTCCTCAGCCGGGTAAAACCATCCGACCTGGATGGGAAACCGGTCTACCTCAGCCGGGATTCCCTCACATCGGTCTTTCTCGTGAAGCTCCTGCTCGCGAAGGTGTTCGGGGTAAGACCGCGGTTTCTGCCTGCTAAGATAGAGAGGATCGATTCACTCCCGGAGGATGTCGCCGGGGTCTTGATGATCGGTGATCCGGCGCTCCGGGCAAGGGACCAACTCCCCTTCACCTTTGATTTGGGTCAGGGATGGAAGGAATTGACGGGGCTGCCGTTTGTTTTTGCCGTCTGGGCGGTCCGCCGGGACTTTTATCGCGATCATCCGGAGGAGACCCATCAGCTTCATCGCGCCCTGCTCAGCTCCAAGCGTTACAGCTTGGCTCGACTGGATGAGATCTGCTTGACAGTCTGTCGGCGGGTTGGTCTGAACCGAGACGCCTGCGCAACCTATCTGAAGGAGCGTCTCTCTTTCGACTTGACTCCACGGCACCTTGAGGGGCTTCGCCTGTTTTTCACGCTGTTGGAGGCGGAAGGGGAACTCGCGTCCACGCCTCCATTAGAGTTCATCGATGTCGTGTAGAACCACGCGCGAGGACGAATCAGTCGCGCCCTACGCGTGAGGCCGGTGATCCTGATGCACGTTAATGGGTCCCGCTCTTCTTCGACTCCTTGCTCTCAGCCTTCGTACTGCCGCCACCGGCCGAGGCCGCTCTTTTCTCCGCCTCCATGGCCTTTTTCCGCTCGGGGTTGGCGTAATCGGTTACATACCACCCCGACCCCTTAAAGAGCAAGCCGGGGGCGGAGAGAAGCTTGTGGACTTTCCCCGCGCACAACACGCACTTTTTGATCGGTTTGTCCGAGACCTTTTGGATTGCCTCGAACCTGTGATGACAGGCCTCGCACTCGTATTCGTAAATCGGCACAAAGCCACCTCCTTTTCGACCGGCCTCACCGGAAGGCGACCGATCATAGTACGTCCGCCGTTCTACGCTCATCGGCTCAAGCCGGTTCGGCCCAGTCGTACGCAGTAGAATAAGCCACGGGCCCCGCAATGTCAAGGTGGCGAGCCCATCGGTTCTGAGCCTAAAAGGCGGGCGCCAGGCTGCCATCGGTCAGAAGGATTTTTCTTGACAGTAGGTGGCGTAACAGGTAAGAAAGCTGTACGATATGACAATGCTGCACTCCAATCATTTCACGTCACGCTCCGCACCTTGCCGACTCATTTCATCGCGCTCACTGGCGAGGCTCTGTGTTGAGCCATGCGCGCAGCCTGATCGGCTTGACGAGGCGAGGCGAGTTTTCACTCAGGCCGACCGGGTTGGACCATCCCCCGTCGGACGCCGCGACTGATTCCGTGTTGCCCACATTGCTCGAGCAACGTTCGTCAGTGAAGAAAACCGTGATCGCTGCCACGGTCTTTATCGCCGTGGTTGGTGTGGTATCTGCCTATGCCCTGTTCAATGGGTGGCTCGACCTGGGAGGGTATTGGGAGTGGATTGAACTCTTTCTCGACAAACAGAATCTAGCCCGGTACCTCAAACAGGCCGGACCGTGGGCACCTCTCGTGTTCATCGGGCTCCAGGCCCTCCAGGTCGTCTTTGCACCGATCCCTGGTGAGGCGACGGGCATCATCGGCGGGTATCTCTTCGGGACATTCCCGAGTCTCATCTATTCCACCATCGGCTTGACCATCGGCTCCTGCCTGGCCTTCGGAATGGGACGTTGGCTGGGACACCATTTTGCGCGCCGGTTTGTCACACCCGAGACCTACGAGATGTTCTTCTTCCTCACGCGGACCCAGGGTAAGTTGATTACCTTCCTGCTGTTTCTCCTCCCCGGCTTCCCGAAGGACTTCCTGTGCTATATTCTCGGCGCCAGCCCCCTGCCGTTCGGCACGTTCTTCCTGCTCAGCACTATAGGCCGTATCCCCGGTACCTGGTTCCTCTCTATGCAAGGAAGGCAGGTCCGGACTGCTCACTACGGCAGCTTCTTCGCCCTCGTCTTCGTCCTGTCTGCGGCGCTCTTGCTGCTCTATCTGTATCGTGAGCCGCTCTTCAGATGGATTAAACTCGATCATTATCGGCGACAGCGGCGGAAGCGAGACATAGCGAGGAAGCCGGAGGTCGGATGAGCCTCTGGAGGGTGGGTCCTGGAGGCCAAGCGGGACCCTGGTGATGGCCACAACGCTGCGGTTGATCGCCGCCATTCTTTTACCCTTGCAATGGATAGGCATCCGGCTCTTCGACGTGCATCTGCCACCCCAGTGGGAGGCGGTGGGCGCCGGATTAGCCATCTTTGGCGCGGCGTTTATTCTGTCCTGGGCGGCCGAGGTGGCGCAAGCGGATATCCCGCAGGCGCTGGCGCTGGCCTTTCTCGCGCTGGTCGCCGTCCTTCCGGAGTATGCGGTGGACATCTACTTCGCCTGGTCTGCCGGCAAGGATCCCGCCTACATCACCTACGCCGCCGCCAATATGACCGGCGCAAACCGCCTTTTGATCGGTCTTGGATGGGCCTCCGTTGTCGTGACGTTCTGGCTCAAGACCCGACATCGACAGGTCGTCCTCGACCGATCGCGCTCCGTCGAACTCCTCCACCTCGCGCTCGCCACGACCTATAGCTTTATGATCCCACTGAAGGGAACCCTCTCGGCGCTCGACTCGACCGTCCTGCTGGCGATCTTTGTGTCGTATATGATCTCGGCCTCGAAGGCCACGATTGTCGAGCCTGAACTGGATGGCGGGGTCGGGGAACTCTTGATGCAGATGCGGCCGACGCCACGGCGGTTGGCCACTATCGCGATGTTCGTCTATGCCGGGCTCGGCATCTTTCTCTCAGCCGAGCCCTTCGCCGAGGGGCTGCTGGCCACCGGCCGGGCATTCGCAATCGAAGAGTTTCTGCTGGTGCAGTGGCTGGCGCCGCTGGCCTCCGAGGCGCCCGAGTTTATTGTGGCGATCGTCTTCGCGTCTCGTGGGAATCCCGGGGCCAGTATGGGCACCCTTGTGTCTTCTAAGGTCAACCAGTGGACCCTCTTGATCGGCATGCTCCCGCTTGCTTACAACCTCTCTGCCGGTCACTTTGGGGCGATGCGCCTGGATGCCAGACAGATAGAGGAGATATTCCTGACGGCGGCCCAATCTTTCTTCGCGGTTGCCGTGCTGGCCAATCTGTCATTCTCGCTGTTTGAAGCTGGATTCATCTTCAGCCTCTTTGCCACCCAACTGTTCTTCACGGATCCCCTCTCCCGCCACCTCTATGCCATTGCGTACCTGGCGCTTGCGGCGACGTGGCTGATCGTAAGTCGCTCAAGCCGGCAAGGCCTTACCGCCATGGCGGTGGAGGTATGGGCCGGAAAGGGCATAGCGTCTTCGCATCAGAAATGAAAAGGGACAATCCAACGAGAACAGGTGACGGTCGAAGAACTGAGTCGAGAAGGGGAGCGGCACCTCCCCAAGCAGAGACACAATCCGATGAAACCTGTTGACAGGCTGGAGGTGGGATGTTTAGGCTTGAGCCAAGGGGGTGCCGCGCCGGACACGCAGATCATCCGTCACGCCATCGGCGCTGCCTGAAAGGCGTCGGGCAGAAAGGAGTGCAATGAACGAAGAGAAGAGGCTGGCCCTCTTCATCGACTTCGAGAATATCGCGATCGGGATCAAGGAGGCCAAGCACAAGCAGTTCGAGATCGGCCTCGTGCTCGAGCGGCTCGTGGAGAAGGGAAAGATCATGGTGAAGCGAGCCTATGCCGATTGGGGACGCTACGCCGAGCATAAACGGGCCCTTCACGAGGCGGCCATTGAGTTGATCGACATCCCGCAGAAGCGAATCAGCGGCAAGAACAGTGCCGACATCCGGCTGGCGGTGGATGCCATGGATATGGCCTACTCGAAGGAGCATCTCGACACCTTTGTCATTGTCTCTGGCGATAGCGATTTTTCGCCTTTGGTCTCCAAGTTGCGTGAGAACAACAAGGAGGTCATTGGCCTCGGCGTCAAGAATTCGGTTTCGGAGCTGTTAGTGGACAACTGTGACGAATTTATCTACTACGAAGATCTGATCCGCCATCCCAAGAAACCACCCGTCCTTTCCGGTCTGCCCGAGAAGAAGGTGGAGGCGTTCGAGCTTCTGGGAGACTCTATCCAGGCTCTTCTGCGGGAGAACAAAGAGGTGCTCTGGGGCTCGATGGTCAAGCAGACGATGATCCGCAAGCGGCCCTCCTTCAACGAAGGGTATTACGGGTACAGTACCTTTTCCAAGCTGCTGGAGGATGCCGCTAAACATAATATTATCGAACTGAAGCGGGACCCGAAAAGTGGGACGTACATCATCACCAGTTTCGCTGAGGCCGCGTAGGTAAGCGAGCGCATGTCGCTTCTGTGAGCAGTTGGAGGACTCCAGTGATCCCGCTGGTACGCGTGTCGCGTGAAGTCTCGGTTGCTTGAGGGCAGATCCCAGATGAAGGAGCGACCCCGCCAGGACGAGCACGTTCGGGTCGACCACCTGGTCGGAGTGATCTTTTGTAGCGTAACCGGGTTCAACGCGGTCCTCCTCTACAACCATGCCATTCAAGGCAACTGGGGCTGGTTCACGCTCATCCTCTTGGTCTGCGTCCTGTTTCCCGGTCTTGTCCCGTATTTCAACTTGGTTCAGGCTCTTCGAGAGGGACGCCTGAAGAGGCGATGGCAGGAGCCTCTCGGGGTGGTTATCGGGGCCATCGACAGCATCGCCATCCTTAGTCACTGGCCGGGCGCCCTCGTCGATGTCTCGTGGGTCTCGACCTTCATCATCGGCACGGCTGCGGCGTTTTTCCTGGTCGTTCAGTCCCGGTAACGGAGCATGGGCGATAAAACACTGATCTACACGGTACAGGGTCCGGTAGCTACCATTACTCTGAACCGGCCTGATCGTTACAATGCCCTGAATAGGCAGATGATAGAGGAGTTGCTGGAGGCGGTCCTCACCTGTCACGAAGACCGAGCAGTTCGCGCAGTCGTGCTGGTGGGCGCCGGTCAGGCCTTTTGCGCCGGCGGAGACGTCAAAGAGCTCACCGAACATGCTGGGACCCTTGCCATGCACGTAAAACGACTGCTGGTGCCTCTCCACAGTGTGATCTCATGTATCTGTCGGATGTCAAAGCCGGTCATCGCTGGGGTGGGCGGGGTGGCTGCCGGCGCCGGGATGGGCTTGGCCATGGCCTGCGATCTGGCGGTGGCGGCTCAGTCCGCCCGATTCACCATGGCCTATACGAAGCTCGGGTTGCCCCCGGACGCCGGCTCGAGTTACTTGCTGCCCCGATTGGTGGGGTTGCGACGGGCGATGGAGTTGACCTTCACCAACCGGGTTCTGGCGGCGGACGAGGCGAAAGAATGGGGACTGGTCAACCGAGTGGTACCGGACGCTGAGCTCGTTACCGCTGTACACGCCCTGGCGAACGAGCTGGCCGCCGGTCCAACGCTTGCCCTCGGGCGAGCTAAGCGGCTCCTATTCACGAGCGCCCAGACAAGTCTGGAGCCCCACATGGAAAATGAGGCCAAGCTCATTGCGCTGAGCGCCCGGACTGTGGACTTTCGTGAGGGGGTACAGGCCTTTGCCGAGAAGCGCGCGCCGGCCTTCAGTGGGCAGGAGAGGGGGGGGAGCCGAGAAGGCCCCAGCTCTCCGGCGCCGAGCGGCTCAACCCAGCGCTCGTGAGCCTTGGGGGCTACTCGGCCTTCCGGCTTCGGTACAAGCGAACATGTACCTTCTCAATTGTTGCCAGACCCTCTGTAATGTCGTCATCGATCAGGTCAAGAAACGCCTCGAGCTTCTCGCGGCTATCGACAATCTCCACGACAACCGGTAGATCGAGCGACAGCCGTTCGATCTTGAACGTGTGGAGTCGACTGTGCGCGCCGTAGCCCATCAGTCCCCGAAGCACTGTCGCCCCGGCCAGCCCCTGTTCGCGCGCCTTGAGAACAACCCACTCGTACAGCGGTTTCCCGGAGTGGCGATCACTCTCGCCGATAAAGATCCGGAGCAGGTAGCCTTCCTGGGGGAGCGCCATCACCTCACCTCCAGATACTATGCGCCGTTGCCCGACCGACCCAGACCGCTCCGATCGCCAACACCGCATGGGTCAGCAGATTCATAACGGCGAATGTCCACTCGCCATCGCGCAGCAGGTTGACCGTCTCGTTGCCGAAGGTCGAGAAGGTCGTGAACCCGCCCAGCACACCGACTACGACCAAAGCGCGCGTCTCCGGCGACAGGAAGGCGCGCGCTTCTGCCAGCTCGGAAAGGCCTCCGATCACGAAGCAACCGATCACGTTGACCGCCAGGGTGCCAAAGGGGAATGATTCGCCCGTCCGATCTTGAACATACCCGCTGAGCAGATACCGGGCGATCGAACCGAGAAACCCCCCAACGCCTACGAGCAGAACCTTCCCCACAGTGCCTCGTATCAAGTGGTCCGACTATTGGGTCCGCCGGTTAGCCTGACTTGCCCTGCCGTCTGCGGCACTCGCGGCGACCGGCTTGCCTTACGCTTGGTCGTTACTGGCAACCAGCCGGGGCGTCGTCGTAGATGGCGGCCCACCCCGAAGGGTCCTGGAAGAGGCGAATGCACTTGATCCGCCGATCCTCGGCCAGCGTGAACCAGTGACGGGTCCCCGCAGGCACGGTGATCAGATCGCCCGGGCCTACCGTCAGCTCAAAGTAGCGGCCACTCCGCCCGCGGATCGTGAAGATGCCGTGGCCGTCAACCACGAACCGCACCTCGTCCTCGCTGTGGTGGTGTTCCCGGCTGAACTTGCCGAGCAGTATCTCCAGGTCAGGGGTTGTGTCCGAGAGCACAACGATATCGGCCGCGACATATCCCCCTTCGGCCTTGAGCGATTCCACTTCCGCCTTGAATGCCGCCAGGATCTCCGCCTTTTCAGCCTCAGCCAAGGCGTAGTTGTCCCGTAATCCACCTCGCAGCCTCGACACATCCCAGTTGCGGTAGATGAGGCCCTCGCCCTCGAGAAAGCTCGCCATCTCCGCGGGCGCTTGAATAGGTCGGTTATCGGGGCGCAGCCTGAGTATCGCCATATCTAGCCTCCCACAACGCTCCCTTGCCCCGCCTCGATCATCGCCGATGGCGGGCTCCCCTGCTGAACGGACCACCACCGGAACAGATACTCCCACATGAACTCGAAGGCTTCAACGTGCCGCTTGGCCTCGAACAGGTTCGCGCCCCAGGCATAGAGTCCATGGCGTCGGATGAGCACCCCGGGCACCCTGCGGTCGGTAATCCGCGCCACCACGGCGTCTGCCAGGGCAGGCAGATCAAAGAGATTCTCCACAATGGGCACCCGAATCTCTGCCCCCTCCTCCCAGATATCGAGCCCCTTGATCATTTCAAGATCCCGGAGCGCGACCTCGCCCTTGGAGAAGAACAGTTCCGCAATCAGGTTGTTCCACACCGTATGCACGTGCAAGACGCAGCCACACCCCGTGGCCCCGTAGATGCGGGCATGGACCACCGTCTCGGACGAAGGGCGCACAGACCCGGGTTCCACAGGCCGCAACGAGCCATCCACAAGCAGGAAGTCAGCCGTCGTCATCGACGCCTTATCCCGACCGCTGGCGGAGACGACCAGCAAGAGCGGCTCGCCCGGGGCGCTTACCCGGGCCGAGAGGTTGCCGCTTGTCCCGGGGAACCATCCCCGCCGGGCAAAGCCGGCTGTGATCTCAGCCAAGGCTGTTCGGGCCTGCTCCACAGCGTGGCGCGCCATCGTCATCGGTACGCTTCTACCCCCATGCGATCGAGCACCGCCATGACATCGTAGAATGTCTCAAACGGCTCATAGGGAATCCCAACCTCTCTGCACTTGACGGCCAACAGATCGCGGGCGATGACCAGGTCGGCCAGCTTGGCCGCCTGCAGGTCCGTGACCCCGTCTCCTACCACCACCCGGCGGTGTTGCTCGGGCGGAAAGCGGCGCATGATGCTGGGCTTACACATCCCGCAGTCGGCCTGACACTGCTCATCGCATGCGTGAGGCCAGAGGATACGCACCGTAGGGCCGCTGCAGTCACTCCCGTTGCAGTAGATCTGGTCCCTTGGCAGGAGCCCATCCAGGAGGGGGTAGATGAAGAAGTCGACCCCGCCGCTGGTCAGCAGGAATTGATGGCCGTGGACCCGGCAGTACGCCAAAAACTCCCGAAACCCACGCCGTAGGGAGGCGATCCTTCGAGCATACTCGATCATCTCCGGGACCCGGTGCGACGGGATCCGGGCAAAGATGCCACCGACCCCCTCCCGCACGCTCATCGTCCCGGCGATGATCGCGTCACGCACCGCCTCCCATCCCGGCGGACCAAAGGCCCTGAAGAGCGACACGATCACCTCCTGCTCGGCGGCTGTCCCGTCGAAGTCGCAGAAAATGACTGTCTGCCGACTCATGCCGGAAACTCTTTTGGGATTCGGGCCTTGCCGCTACCCCACTGGTCAAGGGCCGCTCGAAGATCGCTGCTGTCTGCGGCAGCCTTCTCCAAAGGAACACCGGCTACGCTGGCGGCAATCGCCGCGCGGAAGGCGCGCCCGCCCGCGGCCGCGCCGCCCGGATGACCGTG
>JAGWRQ010000057.1 GCA_028869615.1 Candidatus Methylomirabilota bacterium
GTGGCGAAGTTGACGCAGATTGAAGGACGGCGTCTCACGTTCCGAATCGAGGTCTTCGACGAGGTGGAGAAGATTGCCGAGTGTGAGCACAGGCGGGTCATCGTTGACCTCGCGCGCTTCCACGACAAGGCCGGAAGAAAGGCGGGAGGGACGAGGGGCTCGTGAGTGAAGCTGTCGGATCCAGCGCCTTAGAGTTTCCTTGACAGTTTCCGCGACCGGGCAAATAATACCCTTCCGGATTCGGAGTATGTCTCACAATAGCGAAGATGGTGTCAGTGTGACGGCAAATTCCGTTCTACGGATAGACGGATCATACGGCGAGGGGGGCGGGCAGATTCTCAGGACGGCCCTGGCCCTGTCCGCCGTCCTCGGCAGGCCTGTTGAGCTTATCAAGATTCGGGCGGGCCGAAAAAGGACCGGCTTGCAACCACAGCACCTTTCGTGTGTCAAGGCGCTCGCTGAGACCACGGGCGCCGAGGTGCATGGGGCGGAGATCGGCTCGTCTCGCCTTCATTTTGTTCCTGGACCGATCACTGGAGGAGCACGTCGGTTAGACGTCGGGACAGCCGGTGCGGTGTCGCTCGTGTTTCACGCCATCCTGACGCCACTTGCATTTGCTGACCAACCATCGGCTCTTGTCCTCACAGGCGGCACGCACGTTCCATGGAGTCCGTCGGCTCCATACATCTCCGAGGTCTTTCTGCCGATGGTGGAGCGGATGGGACTGACCGCCACCTGGCAAGTGCGACGGGGCGGCTTTTACCCCAAGGGGGGTGGCGAGGTGCGGGCCGTCGTGCAACCGCTGACGCGGCTGAGCTCGATCGACCTCACGCATCGCGGAGCGCTGCTGGCTATCCGGGGTATATCAGCCGTAGCCGGACTCTCCAGAGGGATCGCCGAGCGACAGGCCGATCGAGTCCGATGCCGGCTCGCCGACGCCGGGCACAAGATCGACATCGAGATCGCCGAGCTGAACGCCGCGTGCCCGGGCGACAGCGTGTTTCTATGGGCTGAATTCGAGCAGGCTCGCGCCGGTTTTGGCGCGCTTGGCGAGCGCGGCAAACCCGCCGAGCGCGTGGCCGATGAAGCCGCCGATGCCTTACTCGACTTTCTCGCCGGCGATGCCGCTACGGAAAGCCATCTGGCAGATCAGCTCGCGGTGCTCATGGCGCTGGCGAACGGTCGCTCGGTCCTCACGACGGCGCGCGTGAGCCAACATCTGCTCACAAACCTGTGGACGATACAGCAGTTTCTGCCGATAGGAGTCTCGCTTGAAGGCCGGCTCGGTGAACCAGGTCGGCTCAGCATCGACGGGGTTGGGCTGAAGACCTCCTCATGGGGGGCGATGGCGGCGGCCCGCTCCCCTGCCTGTGCGTCGCACGCAGACAGGTGAGGCAGCGCATGGTGAGGAGGGCAAAGACGACCGATGTCCCGGCCATTGCGCGCCTGGTGAATCTATACGCGCAACAGGGCGAACTGCTCCCACTGACGCTGCAGGAGCTCGCTGACCGGGTCGGCGATTTTCATGTTGTTGAGCAGGATGGGCAGATCGCCGGGGTCTGCTCGCTCTTCGTCTATGGGGCAGACCTGGCGGAGATTCGATCGCTGGCCGTCCGGCCCGAGTGTGAGGGTAAGGGGATCGGCCGCGCAGTGACCGAGGCCTGCATCGCCGTAGCGAAACAGCGTCCGATCAGGCGCGTCTTTGCCCTGACCTATAAGCCGGCTTTCTTTGAGCGCCTGGGATTCCGCGTCGTTGACAGGCTCACACTGCCGGAGAAGGTGTGGAAGGATTGTCGCCAGTGCAGCAAGTGGGACCACTGCGACGAGGTGGCGGTCCTCCTCGAACTGTAATGGAGATAGCAGGATAGTCGCCATGGACCGATCATCGGCCGGAGGCCGTTGTCAGATTTTTGCTGTGTCCGATGCTACCGGCGCCACTGCGGAGCTGGTCGTCCGAGCCGCGTTGGCCCAGTTTCAGGTAGCAGAAGTGGAGATCCGCCGGCTTCCCAATATCCGAACGGTCGGTGAGGTGCGATGCGCGATCGAGGCGGCCCAAGCGAGCAAAGGGATCATCGTACATACGCTGGTATCAGAGGAGCTTCGTCAGGCCGTGTTACGGGAAGGGCGGGAGCGGGGAGTAGAAACCATCGACCTGATCGGACCGCTCCTGCTTCGCCTGAGCGACCAGTTGCGCGTTCCGCCGCTCATGCAGCCCGGTCTATTCCGACAACTGGGGCAGGAGTATCTCCAGCGGATCGAGGCCATTGAATACACCGTCAAACACGACGACGGCCAGCACCCGCTTGGACTTGACCATGCTGACATCGTCTTGGTCGGCATCTCGAGGACCTCCAAGACGCCGTTGAGCATCTACTTGGCCGGGAAGGGATGGCGGGTGGCGAACGTTCCGGTCATTCTCAATCTTCCGCTGCCAGGCCGGTTGATGACGATCGATCAAGACCGGATCGTCGGGCTCATTGTCGGCGTAGACCGGTTGGTAGAGTTGCGGCGGGCGAGACTCGAGCGCAAGCATATGCCTGTCGCTGAAGCCTACGCGGCGTCGGAGAAGGTGCGCGCGGAGCTGTCTTACAGCCGGGCGCTCTTTCGTAAGGCGGGCTGGCCGGTCATCGATATGACCAGTAAATCGATCGAGGAGGCGGCGAGCGAACTGCTGACGCTTGTTGCCACGCCTGACGCGTCGCAGCCCGCTGAGCGGAAGCGTACCGGCGCCCGTCGGAAGAGTAAGGGAAGGACGTAGCCTGGCATGTATGGCCAGCTTTATACCGAGGAAACCCAGGGGGGTCGATGACAAAGCCGCAGATGACGAGATCACAGGCTAAGAAGGAGGCAAAACAGAAGGCAAGACAGGAACGGGCGGGGGAGCAGAAGGCAAAGCGCCATCAGAGGCTTACGGGGCAGATCGGGCTGTATGCCGCTCTCGCGATCATCCTGCTGGTGGCCGGCTACTGGGGCTATGGCAAGATGACGGAACAGCATGCCTGGACTACGGTCCCGATCCTACCGAGCCCCCATGTTCCCCTCGGGACTCCGCACCCGCCGTATAACAGCGATCCGCCAACATCAGGGCCTCATGCGCCAGGACTGGCTCGATGGGGCGTGTACACCGAACCGGTTCCCAAGGAGATGCAGGTGCACAATCTCGAAGATGGCGGGGTGGTCATTCAATACTCCTGTCAAGATTGTCCTGACCTGGTCAAACAGCTCACCACGATTGCAGAGCGTTACGATCGCGTGATCCTCGCGCCATACGCCGGCTTGGATCGGAAGATCGCGCTGACGGCATGGGGCAGGATCGACAAGTTTGATGAGTTCGATGAGGCGCGCATCGTTACGTTCATCAAGGCCCACATCGGAATCGACCACCACCGTGAGGGGGGCTAATCTGTTATGGCCACGAGCTCAGCGCCGATCGTAGCCAGAGGCCGCCGGCCAACAAAAGCTTCCGGGGTTTGCCGATAGTGATCTTCCCGTGGAAGACATCGTACTGCCGCGCTTCAAGCCTGAGCAATAGGCGGTAGTAAATGGCGCGCATGATCTCTGCGGCCAGCAGTGACCGCTCATCCTCTGCCGTCAAGGCGGCTGAGGCGGCTCGAAAAAAGCCTCGGGCTCGCTCACATTGAAATCGCATCAGCTCTGTGAAGGCGTGGTTGTAACGCCCCGCCAGCAGCTCTTCTTCAGAATATCCGAACTGCCTCAACTCATCCTGCGGGAGATAGATCCGTCCTCGTTGCGCATCAGCCCCCACATCCCGAAGAATGTTGGTCAGTTGAAAGGCGATGCCCAGTTGTTCGGCGTACGTCTTTGTCTGCGGATTGGTGTAGCCGAAGATTTCGATGCAGATGAGGCCCACAATCGACGCCACGCGGTAGCAATACGGGTAGAGCTCTTCAAATGTGGCATATCTGGTGTGAGTGAGGTCCATCTCCATGCCATTGAGCAACTCTTCGAAATAGACCTTCGGGATATGAAACCGGCGCGCGGCTTGACCAACGGCAGTGATGATAGGGGGACCAACGCTGTCCTCGAAGTAAGTATCGAGCGCTTTTCGCCACCGGGTCAGCGCATCAACGGGATTTACTCCAGCGTTTGACTCGTCCACCAGATCGTCGCTGAGTCGGCAGAAGGCGTATACGGCGTAGAGCGCCTCGCGTTTTGGCTTTGGGAGGAAGAGAAATGCGTAATAGAAATTCGACCCACTCTGCTTGGTGATCGTGCGGCTGTTGGTCCGGAGGTCATCCACCTGATTCATACACCGTATTATAGAAAAATCAGGCCTCGGAGGCAAACTGGCGATGACTCGTATCAGTATTACAGCATTCCACCGGTTCCACCGTGAAAAGGGGTTGACACTTGCGCCTCCCGTAGCCCTATACTAATAAGCTTTTGATAATGAAGCAATTAATGCATCGGCATAATTCCCGTAGAAAGGAGCGCAGAATGGATTATTGGTCGCGAGTCGGCAAGATATGCCGGACGGCGGTCGCTATGGTCGTGATAAGCGCCGCTACCGTGAGCGCAGCGGAACAGGAGAACGCCGTTGTCAAGGAGGAGTTTTTGGTACAAGGCAGGGACCAGGGGGTGAAGCTGTTCGTTCGAGAAAAGCGGCTCACAAACTTGCCGAAGATCGCCAAAGAGAATGCGGTGCTGTTTATTCACGGTCTTCCAGGTCCCGCCTCAGTCATTTTTGATCTCGCCGTTCCCGGGTATTCTTGGTTGGAATATATGGCCGAACGCGGCTTTGACGCTTTTACCTTGGATATCAGGGGATTCGGACGTTCGACCAGGCCGGCGGAGATGAAAGAATCTCCGGATAAGAACCTTCCCCTCGTTCGGGCAGATCAGGTGGTGCGGGATATTGATGTCGCCGTCGATTACATCCGTTCCAAGCGCAAGGTGGATAAGGTCAGCATCATCGGATACTCTATTGGCGCCTCCTGGTCCGCCCTGTATGCGACGCTGCACCCGGAAAAGGTGAACAAGCTGGTCATGTTCGGGGCGATTTATGGGAAGAATTCCACCTTCGTCAGTACGTTCGGTGACCCGACCAACCCGGACCGACCGTACTTTGAAATGGGGGCGTATCGCTACCTCGCCCGGAAGGAGATGCTTGAGCAGTGGGATGGGTGGATCAAGCCCGAGTTCCAGGATCAATGGCGAGACAGAGAGGTCATCGATACCTGGATCGGCGCGCTCTTGAGCTCCGATCCTACAGCCAAACAACGCAGTCCGGAATCGATCCAGGTTCCCAACGGTCCGTACATCGATTGGCATGAAATCCACGCGGGCCGATCGTTGTTCGATCCGGCGAGGATCAAGGCGCCGACTATGATTGTTCGGGGGAGCGCAGAAGAGCTGATGACCAACGAAGCGGCCGATGAGCTCCTCCAACGGCTCACGTCGGCGCCGTTCAAGCGGCGTCTGGACATCGGGGATTCGACTCATTATGCCCTGCTGGAGAAGAACCGCCTCCAGCTCTATCGTGGCGTTCAGAACTTCCTGGAAGAGTGACTCCAGGAGGGGACGCTCCCCTGCTGGAGCTTCGGAAGAGTCGGCATTGTGAGTGGATCGCCCTTGAAGGAAGGGAGAGCGATGCGTTATGATGAGTGTGTCAGTTGACTGTTGGAGGAATGTGGTGTTCCTTGTTGCAGATTATGTGGCTATCGATGATCGGGTTTTGAGAGGGGATCATGGCGTTGCAAGAGGAGTTTCGAGATCCGTTTGAGCGCATCAACGTGGAGACGGCCAAGGAGCTGATCGAAGCGGGGGGCGTCGTCGTGGTTGATGTGCGGGAACCGGCAGAGTGGAGCCAGGGGCATATCCCCAAGGCCGTACATATCCCTTTGGGAACGCTGATGAACCGTCCGCGGGAGTTGCTTCAGCAGGATGGCATCATCTTCGTATGCGCCGAAGGGATCCGGAGCGCGGTGGCCTGCGAGGTTGCCGCGGCTATCGGCAAGACGCAGCTGTATAACCTCGAAGGGGGAACCAAGGCCTGGCTGAAGCAAGGCTATCCCCTTACACGATGATCACGATCCACTTATGGTCGTCTGACTCCGTTGACTGATGCCGACGCCGCCACGGATTCGGTTCGGAACAGATGGGTGGCGCGGGGTCATCGCCAGGGATTTCACGTTTGAGGGAGTTCAACTGGTTGCTCGCGCTGTAGCCGCGACCTTTGGAACGAGTCATCCTGGAAGTCATCATTTCCTTCTCGTCGTCGGTCACGATACCCGCTTTCTCTCCAGGCGGTTTGCGCAGACAGCGGCCGACGTCTTGGGTGCTCTCGGCGTAGACACCTGCCTCACGACCTCTCACGTTCCCACCCCGATGTTGGCGTGCGCTATCCCGGTTCTCAAGGCGCGGGGTGGGCTGATAGTGACTGCCAGCCACAATCCTCCATGCTATAACGGGTTGAAAGTCCGCACAGCCGATGGCGGCTGCGCGACCGTGACGTTGACAGACCGGATCGAGGCAGAGGTTCGTCGTCTCTCGGGTGATCTCGGCGCTCGGCCGGAGAGCGCCTCTCATTCGACGGGCCAGACGACAGTGGGCGCGATCGATCTATTCGATCCGTTCCCACTGTATCAGGAGCGGCTGCGCACCCTGGTCGATATGGAGCAGATCGGCCGCTCGCGCCTCGAGGTCGTCATCGATCCGATGTACGGGGCGACCCAGGGTATAGTGGCGGGACTGCTCCGGCAGATCGGTCTCCATGTGGAGGAGATCCATGCGGAGCTGAACCCCTGGTTTGGGGGGGTGTCTCCTGAACCGCTTGGCGCCAGTCTTGGAGAGCTTGCGGAACGGGTCAGGGGTCTGAATGGGTCGAGAAAGATCGGACTGGCTTTTGACGGCGACGGCGATCGCCTGGGAGTCATCGATGAGACCGGATCGTTTGTTACGCCGCACCAGGTGTTTGCGCTGTTACTACAGCATCTGGTCACCAGACGCGGACTCTCCGGAACAGTGATCAAGACCGTTTCCACCACTACGATGATCGACCGGCTGGCCGCGAGCCATGGCCTGCGGCTTGCGGTCACCCCGATCGGGTTCAAGCATATTGCCGAGGTCATGCGCCGGGAGCCGTTTGTGATGGGGGGAGAGGAGAGTGGGGGGATCGGGGTTACAGGCCACATCCCCGAGCGGGATGGAATAGTCAGTGCGTTGCTGCTGCTTGAGTGTCTGGCGACAGAGGAGAAACCGCTTGGAGTATTACTCGAGGAGCTGGAGGCGAAGGTGGGCCCCCACTGCTATCGGCGCCTTGACCTGCAGCTCGCTCGCCAGGAGGATGGGCGCGAACTCGGAAGGCGCGTCGAGGAGGACCCGCCGGCCCATATCGACGGGTGGCGGGTGAAAGAGGTGCAAGCCTTGGATGGCGTGAAGCTGGTCGGGGCAGACGGCGGCTGGCTGCTCATCAGACCGTCAGGAACAGAACCCGTGCTTCGCTTCTACGCCGAGGCGCCGACCCAGGATCAGGTCTCTCGGTTGCTCGACTGGGCGAAGACCTGCGCCGACAAGATTCAGATGGAATGGTAGCGCCGATCCGACATGATAAGAAGTTGAACCCGGACAGGAAGTAGAGATTACTCGTCCTATGATTAGTGTTCTCAAAGCACACCTGACTGAGTCGCTTCTGACGACCATTAAGCGGGCCGGCTTGGACGGTGGACTCCCGCAGGGCGCGTCGACACCGGTTGCGTGGGAATATCCTGGCGACCCGGCCTTCGGCGATCTCTCGACTACGCTGGCCTTCGGTCTGGCGAAGACGCTGAAGCAGAAGCCCCGCGAGATTGCGCTGCAGATTGCCGCCTTAGCGGCGTTCCCCCCTGATCTGGTCGATCGCATCGAAGTGGCGGGCGCCGGCTATTTGAACTTCTTTATCGCTCGGCCATTCTGGCGTCATCTGGTTCAGGAGATCCTCCGCGCTGGCCCGCTGTACGGGAGGGCCGATGTCGGTGAGGGGCGCCGGGTGCTCGTGGAGTTTGTCAGCGCGAATCCGACCGGCCCGCTGGTCGTCGTCAATGCCAGGGCCGCGGCGATCGGTGATGCCATCGCTCGGCTGTTGGAAGCCGTGGGGTATCGGCCGTACCGAGAGTATTATGTGAACGATGCCGGGAACCAGTTTCGCACCCTCGCGTTGGCGATGGAGGTGCGATGCCGGCAACTGCTGGGCGAGAACTGCCCGATGCCTGAAGAGGCGTATCCCGGCGAGTATCTGATCGATCTGGCCCGCGACTATCTTGAGCGGCATGGGCCGGAGACGCTCTCAGCGCCGGAGCCGGATCGTCGCGACCGACTGGGTCGTTTTGCGGTCGAACGGATCCTCGACTGGCAGCGGGCCTCGCTTGAGGCGTACGGGGTGACCTTTGATGGGTGGTTCAGCGAGCGCGAGTTGCGAGCACGCGGCGAGACGGAGCAGGTGCTGGAGGCGTTGAGGGCGGGCAGTTACCTGTATGAGCATGAGGGGGCCCTGTGGTTTCGCTCCACCGTCTTTGGCGATGATAAGGATCGGGTCCTCGTGAAGGGCGACGGCGAGATCACCTATTTTCTTCCGGACATCGCCTATCACCAGGACAAGTTCGCCCGGGGCTTTGAGCAGGTGATCGACCTCTGGGGGCCAGACCACCACGGCTATGTGCCCCGGATGCAGGCGGCCATGCAGGCGCTTGGCCATCCGCCGGAGGCGCTGAAAATCCTGATCGTGCAACTCGTCCGATTGATGCGAGGAACTGAACAGGTCCGGATGTCCAAGCGGACGGGACAGTTCGTGACGATGGGCGAGTTAGTCGAGGAGGTGGGCCGAGATGCGGCGCGCTTCACCTTTCTTACCAGACGGTGCGACAGCCAGTTGGACTTTGATCTGGAGCTCGCCAAGTCGGCGTCAGAGGACAACCCGGTCTACTACGTGCAGTACGCGCATACCCGCCTTTGCGGCATCCTCCGGGAGGCGGCCAAGGCGCATTTGCCCACCCCATCTCCAAAGGATGACCTCGAACCGCTCGATCTGCCGGAAGAGATCGGGTTGATCAAACAACTGGCGCTCTACCCCGAATTGGTAATCGGGGCGGCACAGGCGCTGGAGCCGCACAGACTCACCACCTATCTGCACGACCTCGCTGCGCAGTTTCATGGCTACTACACCCGCCATCGAATTATCTCCGCCGATAGGAATCTCACGCGTGCACGCCTGACGCTGGTGGCGGCCCTTCGCGTCGTCATGGCCAACGCACTGGGACTCCTGGGCGTCTCCGCTCCCGAACGGATGTAGGACGCGGTCACGCAAGCATTGCCAGTCATTGCGAGGCGAAGCCGAAGCAATCTCACCGTATTTCTACTGAGATATTGCTTCAGTCTCCCTCGCTTCACTCTGGGTCCTCCGTCGCGACAGCCATTGCTTGGTTCGGACCCGATTCGGGTGCAACTCTAGCCACAATAATTGGCGTCTTGGTGGAGGTTCTGGTCATGGTGTCCGCGTTTAGCGTTTGCAATCGCACTCAGCATTAGTCCCCGATCATTCACGCTGCAGGCAGCCCCGAGGAAGCCGGTCAACTGGAGTGAGGTTTACGCATTTGCTTGACCCTGGAATCGATTCCATGGTGTAGGCTTCAACTCGTGAGGAGATACCAATGCGCTCAGGGGAACTAGCCCGTCTCACGGGCATCAGTACTGACACCTTAAGACACTACGAAAGATTGGGGCTGCTGCCGAAGCCACCAAGGACAGGCGGCGGCTACCGAGACTATCCTGTCGATTCGCTGGAGCGAGTTCGCTTAATTCGGCGTGCTATGAGCGTCGGCCTTTCCCTGCCGGAGCTGGCAACGATTCTCAAGATGCGGGATGGTGGAGAGCCTCCCTGTCGTCGAGTGCAGGCAATCGCAGAGTCAAGGCTGCAACAAATCAAGCAACAGATCCGAGATCTTATTGAAATGCGCGATCAGCTTGAAGCACTGGTAAGGAATTGGAAAATCAAGCTGGCTCGCACACGAAAAGAGGAACCGGCACGTCTACTAGAGGCTCTACCGCGAGAGTTTGCGCAGGTGCGGGTACTTTCCCCTCTTATCAAGAAAATCAGAAAAGAAGGCAGGGCGTGAAGGTCTTCGCTCCAAAATGGCTCGTTCTCCGGAGGTCCTTGACGTGAGCAAGACAAAAGGTGTTTTGAATAGCGCCATTGTTCTCTACTTCGTGATCTGCTTTGAAATCCTGATAATGATCAGTCCCTTTGCCGGCTTCTTCTATTCCGCGTTCAATCCGGTTCTCCTGGGCTTAGCAAAATACCGGGCCACGAAGTGGCTTAGCGCTTTCTTCTTCACCCACATGGTTGTACCGCCCAATGTGCCACTGAGGGTCGTGCGCGTGATGGGCTCGGTTTTGTTTTTGCTCGGTATTGCCATCTTTCTCATCTGCGCGATTCAGGTCTACTGGAGCAAGTTCCTACAGAGAGGGACTGTTGTGAAGGGGGCGTATCGCTGGATCAGGCATCCCCAGTACCTCGCACTCGCTATTGCGGGCGCCGGTCTAGCCATCCTCTGGCCCAGGTTCATCGTTGTTGTTTTGTGGCTCGTGATGGTTACGGTGTACTACGCCTTGTCCAAAGACGAGGAGCGGCGCATGCTGGGGCAGTACCCGGATACCTACAGCGAATACATGCAAGGAACGGGCATGTTCCTGCCGAAATCGCTTGAAAGCTCGATCGCCTTTGCGACCGTCGCGAGCAAGGTCGCTCTGTTCGTCCTGATTGCGATCTGCGCAATCGGAGGGGCATTTCTCCTACGGCAGTACACAGTAAGGCATCTTCCCCTTTGGACAGACTCGAACGTGGTCGCGCTTGCAGTGCTGCCCGAAGACGAGCCGCTGATGCAAAACCGGATGGCGGACATCCTCAAGGTAGACGAGGTCCGATCGCGGTTGAAAGAGAACGAGTCATACGTTGCGTATTTTCTGCCGACGAACTACGTCATGCAGGGACTGATTGC
>JAGWRQ010000058.1 GCA_028869615.1 Candidatus Methylomirabilota bacterium
GGTGGTCGATGAACAGGACACCATCCAAGTGATCGATCTCATGCTGCAGGATACGCGCCAGCAGGTCAGCCTCCTCCAGAATGATCTCCTTCTCATTTCGATCATATGCCTTCACGACCACCTGCTTGAATCGCGAGATCGGCTCGTTCAGGTCCGGGATGCAGAGACATCCCTCTTCCTCCACGATCTGTCCTTCGCCGGCAACCAGCACAGGATTGATAAGGGCCAGAGGCCGGCGGGGCGCGCGATCGTGAGATGGATCCAGGATGATGACCCGCTTGAGTGCTCCCACTTGGGGAGCGGCAAGCCCCATGCCTGGAGCCGCATACATAGTCTCCACCATGTCATCGATGAAGCGCTGCAGCTCGCCGTCAATCGATGTGACCGGCAGCGACTTCTTTCGGATGATGGGGGATGGGAAGAGCAGGATCGGCAGCCTCGCCATTCGTATTCCCCTACGTCAGGCCAAGGACGAGATCGGCATCGGCGTTCAACGAAAGTGCAGCTCGCTCGCCGCGCAGCAGGCGAGGGTAACCGGCGGCAGCAATCATGGCGGCGTTATCGGTGCAGAGAGACGGGTTGGGGTAGTAGACCTGTACGCCTTCCTCTGCCGCCCGCTCCGTGAGCTTCGAGCGAAGCCGGCCGTTGCACGCCACCCCTCCGGCCAGGACGAGACGGCGAGAGGCGGACGCCTTCGCTGCCGCCAGGCTTACGCGAACCAGCACATCCACCACAGCCTCCTGGAATCCGGCGCAGATGTCCGCCACAAGAGCAGGGTCTAACTCCTGACTCCTAACTTCTAACCTCTTCACGTAATTGACGACTGCGGTCTTCAGACCGCTGAAGCTGAAATCGTACGAACCTCGCGGAGGAACCGACCTGGGAAACCGCACGGCGTCAAGGTCGCCCTTCTGCGCCCACTCCTCGATTCGTGGCCCGCCGGGATAGCCGAGACTGAGAAACTTCGCCACCTTATCGAACGCCTCTCCCGCAGCATCGTCTCTAGTCCGACCAAGCAAGCGATAATCACCAGGGGCCGCGGCGTGATAGAGATGGGTGTGGCCACCAGACGCGACGAGTCCGATGAAGGGGAAGGAGAGTTCCTCATGATCCAGCAGGGCGGCATAGAGATGCCCCTCCAGGTGGTTCACGCCGACAAGTGGGATATGTTTGGCAAAGGCGAGCGCCTTCCCGAAACAGAGACCGACCAACAGGGGACCGATCAGTCCTGGTCCGGTCGTGGCCGCAATACCATCAAGGTCGCTAAGGTAAACCTCCGCTCTCACGAGCGCTTCCTGGACGACCGGCCAGATAGCCTCGACGTGACGGCGGGAGGCCAACTCTGGAACAATCCCGCCATAGGGGGCGTGGAGGATATCCTGGGAGGCGACGACGGAAGAACGGATTCGCCGGCCGTCTTCCAGTATCGCGGCTGCCGTTTCGTCACAGGAGGTTTCAATCCCCAAGGTCAGGTGTGCCATCACAGAACTGATCGCAACCTTTAGCCTGCGCTCCCCTTCATGAATCCCTTCTCGAGGATCTGGCTCGCCTTGAGAATCTCCATCGCCCGCTTTAACTGGACGTCGCTGCTGGGATCGGGCCCCTCTCGCTTGCCGATCTGGAGACTCGCGTCTCCCTCCTCTTCGGAAATCTTCTTCTCCTGGCGTTTCTCAGGCCGCTCCTTTCCCGGCTCACCCTCCTTTTCACCGGGGCCACCCTGCGCCTTGGCCACGGTGGGCCGTGGCGCCTCCACAATGATATCAGGCACAAGCCCGGTGCCGTGGATCGATCGTCCCTTCGGCGTGAAGTACTTCGCCGTGGTCAAACGCAGGCCGGAACCATCGCTCAGCGGCACAACCGTCTGCACCGACCCCTTGCCGAAGGTCTTGGTCCCAAGGACCACTGCCCTCTTCCAGTCCTGAAGCGCGCCCGCGACAATCTCGGAGGCGCTGGCGGAGCCCCCGTTCACCAAGACCACCATGGGAACCTTGGGGATCTGAGCCCCGTGTTCGGCCGAGAAGCGGAGATCCTGGTTCTTGAGCCGACCCTCGGTATAGACGATAAGCTGCCCCTGGTCCAGGAACAGATCGGACACCTGGACAGCCTGATTCAGGAGACCACCAGGATTGTTGCGAAGGTCCAGCACCATGGCGGACATCCCGTTCTGTCCTAACTGCTCGACCGCCTTCAGGAGGTCCTTCCCGGTCCGCTCCTGGAATGCGCTGATCCGGACGTAGGCGACCCCATCGCCCAGATCTTTGGCTTTGACGCTCTTCACCTCGATGATCTCCCGGACCAACGTCAGCTCGAACGGCCCAGGAGACTCCTCGCGGAGGATGACCAGGGTGACGCTCGTACCCTTAGGACCCCGGAGCTTTTTTACCGCTTCCATAAGGGTCATGTCTTTCGTCGGGTTCCCGTCGATCTTGACGATCCGGTCGCCCGGATGGATGCCGGCCCGATCGGCGGGGGTTCCTTCAATTGGCGCCACCACCGTCAGCATCCGGTCCTTGACTGTGATCTCGATCCCCAGGCCGCCGAACGAGCCCTGGGTCTCAACCTGCATCTCTTTGAAGATATCGGGCGGCATGAACGCGCTGTGAGGATCGAGCGACTCCAGCATCCCTTTAATGCCGCTGTAGATAAGGTCGCGGGGCTTCGTCTCCTCTACGTAATTCGCCTGGACCAGCGACAGGACCTCAGCGAAGACCTTCAGCCGCTCGTAGCTGTCTTCGACAGCCGTCACCTCGTGGTGGCCGCCGCCACCGATGATCAACAGCGCCAGGGTCAATGCGACGACCACAACCTTCCGCCTCTTCCGCAAACGACCTCCGGATCTCATCGATTCCTCCTGAAAGAAAGGGTATAGGGTGTAGGGTTTAGGGTTTGGAAATTCGCCCTACCCTACACGCTCCACCCGACACCCTGCCTCTTCACATTACATGGGGGCAAGCCAGGCTACGGGATCCTGAGGCCCGCCCCGATACCGCACCTCGAAATAGAGCTGTGATCCGATTACCGAACCAGTGTTGCCGACCGACCCGATGGTCTGTCCCTTCGCCGCTCGATCGCCCACCTTGACGAGGATCGCCGCGGCATGCGCATAGACGGTGTAGTATCCCTCCCCGTGGTCAAGGACGATCAAGCGACCATACCCTTTGAACCAATCGGCGTACAGCACAACGCCGTCGGCGACCGAAACGATCTTTTGTCCCTCAGGCGCATTGATCTCGATGCCGTGGTTGAAGGTCACCGTCCTGTAGCGCGCATGCTCCTGCCGGCCGAACGTAGAGGCCAAGGCGCCGGTCGTCGGCCAAGGTAAGCGGCCTTTGAGCGATGCAAACGACCCGGTTAACTCTTCGGACGGGCCGGGAGGCTGCGACGGCGCGGGGTGAGGCGTTCTCCCGATCTGAGGCCGCCTCTGTTGCTGTAGCCGACTGATGAGGCGCTGCAGCTCTCGAGTTGCCAGCTCCAGTTCCCGAACCGCCGCCAGGTGACCCTTCTTTTCTTCCTGAACCTTGGCCAATAACACGCGTCTGGCATGCTGCTCTTCCAAGATCTCTTCACGCTTTGCCGTGACGGCCTTCTGACCCTCACTCAGCTCAGCCTTCGATCGTTCCAACTCGGCCTGTTGAGTCCCCAGGGTCTCGAGGGTAGCCGTGTAGGTTGCGACCATCCGCTGGTCCTGATTCGCAATCGTCGCGAGGTATCGTATGCGCCGCCCGGCGCCAGACAGATCCTCTGACGATAGGAGGGCCTGGACATAACCGTGCCGCCCCTGTTTGTAGATGGCGCGAACACGCCTCCGGAAGAGGTCCTGTATGTGGTCAAGATGAGCCCGGGTCAGTCTGATGTCGCGCTGGGTCATCTGAAGCCGTTCTGTGCTGACCTTCAGCCTGGTCTGCAACTCCTTCAATGCCCGTCCCTTCTGCTGAAGCTCCCGGTCGATCTGGTCCAACTCCTCAGACAGCGACCGCTCTTTCCGCGCTACCTGCTGCGCCTGCTTACGCTCCCGATCCAGGTCCTTTTTTACCTGACTGAGCTGTTCGCGCTTCTCGCGAAGGCGCGATGAGACTCCTGCCCCTTTTGCGGCCGCCAGGCCGGAATGCGGGCCGAGGAGAAGGGTTGCCATGAGGGCCGCCACCGCCCTGAGGGTAAGAGGCGAACGAGCCATTGCCCCCTTTTCCAGCAACTGCCGCCTACATCTTGAGGAAGCGACTGACAGCGATCGAGCCGCCCATGGCACCGATCACCGCACCACCGCCCACCAGACCTGCCATCATCGATGATTCCAGGAATCCGTGACCAGCCGCTGTCGGGAAGAGCGGAGCGGTCAGATTGAAGGTCGGCGCGACGAATCGATAGGCCGCGAACAGCACGCCCAAGGCGAGCCCGGCGCCAAGGCTGCCCTGGAGCATCCCCTCCACCAGGAAGGGGGCACGGATGTACGCCTTGGTGGCGCCGGCGAGCCGCATGATCTCAATTTCCTGTGCGCGCGCATAGACTGCGAGCCGAATGGTATTCGAGATGATCATGGCCGACCCGAGCGTGAGCACCGAACCGATGATGGTGCCCAGCAGCCTGATAAGTCGCGCGGCCTGGGAGATGCGCTCGACCCATTCCTGCCCGTACTGGACATCCTCCACCCCCTCGAGGCGGCTCAGGAACGCGCTGAGTCCTTTGAGGGCTTCCGGGCTTTGATACCCATCGCGGATCTTGATCTGGAACGACGCGGGGAGCGGATTATCACCGAGCCCCTCGAGGAGACTTTCCTGCCCCTTGAGTTCCCGACGGAAGTTGGCAAGCGCTTCCTCCTTCGTGGTGAAGGTGAAGTCCTTGATGGCCGCCTCGTTCTCGATCCGTCGCCTGAGCATCTCGAGTTGCAAAGGGGTAATCCGGTCATCCAGAAAGACAGACACCTGGAGCTGCTCCTTCCACTCGGCAACCAGTGCGTTGAAAGACTGGATCAAAAGGATAAAGATACCGATGATGAGAAACGACACCGCGATGCTGGCAATCGATGCCAGTCCGCCCCACCCGGTGCGAACCAGGTTGATCAGGGCATAAGCCAACAGATGCTTCAGCTTCTCAACCATCTGCCGGGTGCCACGCGCGATGTGCGGGAGCGACCTGCCTGAGCCCGAAGCCCGTTACCCCACACCCTTCTATTGAGCCGGACCTGCCGGCCGATTCACTCGCTGCCATTCCTCGACGATCCTGCCTTGTTTGAGAAACACTGTGCGACAGCCCGTCTCCTCAGCCAGTCGAAGATCGTGCGTGGCCACCAAGACAGTAGTCCCCTGGGCATTGATATCGAAAAGAAGTCGTACGACGTCTGCGGCCAATTCAGGATCCAGGTTCCCGGTTGGCTCATCGGCCAAGAGGATGAGCGGATCATTCATCAGTGCCCTTGCCATTGCCACTCGCTGCTGTTCGCCGCTTGACAGCTTATACGGCGCCATCTGTGCCTTGTGGGAAAGCCCGACCAGTTTCAACAGTTGCGCGACCTTGCGCTGGGCCTGCAGCGTCGTCATGCCGACCACCCTGGCAACCAGGACAAGGTTTTCCTCGACAGTCCGGTCGCAAAGGAGCTTGAAGTCCTGAAGGACGATCCCCAGAGTCCGTCTCAGATACGGGACTGCCCTCGGTTTCATGCGGACAATGTTGCGGCCATTGACCAGGATCTGGCCGGAGGTGGGAAGCTCGTCGCAAAAGATCAGGCGGAGTAGCGTGCTTTTCCCGGCGCCGTTTGGACCGGCCAGGAAGACCATCTCCCCTTTGTGAATATGAAGATCGATATCGACCAAGGCCTCCAGATCTTTTCCAAACGTCTTATACACATGGAACATCTGGATCATAGCGAAAGAGCCCTGGGTGACCTCCTTGCGTCTTCTACCCCGCCGGCCTGCCAGGCCCACAGGCGCGGAACTCTTCTCACCGTTCCTCGCGATCTCACGTTAACTCCTTTTCAGAATCAATGCAACCAAAAACCTTCCCGGTAATGGCGGCGCGCCCATGGTCATGCAAGTCCTACGCGAGACCTCACGCATCGCGGTCGTCATTGCGAGCGACCAACGGGAGCGCGGCAATCTTACCGTTCTTGACGCTGCGAAAACGGTGGGATTGCTTCGCTACGCTCGCAATGACGCAAGCGGGAGATTTTCTAACCAATAAACTTATACAAAATGTTATCACGCATTCTGCTGTTTCTTCGCAAGGTCTCGAAGGGTCTTCAGATTTCGGCGATCGGCTTTTACGAAGTCGCCGTCCTTCGGGGTTTCGATGATCATCGGGATCCCGCGCAGACGGGGATCGGTGACCAGGCAGCGGAACGCCTCAAGTCCGATTGCCCCTTTACCGATGTGCTCGTGGCGGTCTACGCGACAGCCGAGTTCCTTCTTGCTGTCGTTGAGGTGAATGACCTTGAGGGAGGGTAGGCCCACGACCTGATCGAACAGCCGCAGCACAGCGCTATAGCCGTTGGTCGTCCGGATGTCGTAGCCGGCCGCAAACAGGTGGCAGGTATCCAGGCAGACCCCCGTCCGCTCCGGAAGACCGATCTGATCCAGAAGCTGCGCGATCTGCTCGAAGCGATGCCCCAGGGCGGTCCCCTGGCCGGCGGTGGTCTCAAGCACTACCCGGACCCGATAGCCCTTCGTCCGCTTCAGCAGCTTCCGGAAACTGTTTGCCACCTGTCGTAGCCCCGCTTCCTCACCGGCCCCCATATGAGCCCCTGGATGGATCACCAGATAGGGGATGCTCAGGGTCTCGGCCCGTTCGAGCTCCTCCAGGCAGGCTGCCATCGACTTCTGATGCAACGCGGGGTCCGTGGACGCCAGATTGATCAGGTACGCGCCGTGCGCCACGGCAGGCGCGATGGCAGCAGCCTGAAGGTTCGCATGGAATCGGTGGATCTCGTCGGAGGGCAAGGATCTGGCCCGCCACTGGTTACTGCTTTTGGTGAAAAGCTGGATGGTCCGACAGCCAACCTGCCGGCCCCTCAGCGGCGCGAGATCGACCCCTCCCGCGATCGACATGTGGGCGCCGAGAACTAAGCCTGCTGGCTCGGTGTGCTGTGACTGCCGTGGTTGCATCGATACGGCGATGGCGTGAAAGACGGGCTCAATGGAGACGGAACCGTTCGGCCAGGAGCCTGCGGAAGCGGGGCTGATAGATCAGATCGAAAGCCAGCTCCTTCCCGGGAAAGAGGCGCAGCGCCAACTCCCTCGTAGCGGCGACCATCTTAGCGGCCTCCTCGAGCGAAAGCGTCGTCTGGCTGATCGTGCTCATCGTGAGGCTGACCACCAGCCGAAGTTGCCGCAACTTCCTTTCCTCTTCCTTGAGTTCCTCAGGGGTCGGCATCGTCTCTCTCCTTCTCGGTGATTCACTGCCATGATATCAGAGAAGGCGTGCGTCTCCAAGGACCGTCCCGGCGAGTGAATCGCCCCGTCCTTCCAACCCAGTTTAGGCTTGACCACGGCGTCCATGGCGACTTACCATGCGACTGCTTGCCGAGGGGACATACTGAAACGACAGGAGGACCGAACTATGAAGATTCGGATAGAGCGTAATCCTTCTACGGAGCGACTCACAGCGCTCAAGGTAGAGACCTGGCCGACCTGGAGCAAGGAGGTCTCGGTCTTTCCCTGGAGCTACGACAGCGCGGAGACCTGCTATTTTCTTGAGGGGGAGGTCATCGTGACACCCGATGACGGAGAGCCGGTGCAGGTCGGCAAGGGCGATCTCGTCGTCTTTCCCCTTGGGATGACCTGTACCTGGGATATCCGCCGCTCGGTCAAAAAGTATTACCGGTTTGGCTGACCAGGTCGGTAAGCAATGCGGCCAGATCGGCCTCGAGGAGTTAGGGGATGTGGGATGCTAAATCCATGACCGCAGATCGAATGTACATATTGACACCAGACGGGAGGCGGGACGCCGTTTTGTCGAATCATCCGCGGGCGTTAGTTGCCTGGAGTAGCGGGAAGGACTCGGCCTGGGCACTTCAGGTCCTACGGCAGGAGGGTGAGGTGGAGGTGGTGGGGCTGCTCACGACTTTCAATGAGGCCTTCGGCCGCGTGGCCATGCACGCTGTGCGGCGCGAACTGGTCGAGGCGCAGGCACGCGCCGCCGGCCTCCCACTCATCGATGTACCGCTCCCTTGGCCCTGCTCGAATGCGGCCTACGAGGAGGCGATGGGCCGGGCCCTGGCCGAGGCCCGCGTGCAGCTCAAGATCACCCATGTCGCCTTCGGCGACCTCTTCCTCGAGGACGTCCGGCAATATCGTGAGAGCCGGATGCAGGGCACCGGACTCACACCGCTGTTTCCACTATGGGGCCAGCCAACGCGAGCCCTTGCCCACGAGATGGTGAGCGCCGGCCTCAGGGCCAGGATCACGTGCATCGATCCGCAGAGGCTCTCCACCTCGTATGCAGGACGCCTATTCGATAGCACCCTGTTGGATGCGTTGCCTGATGAGGTGGATCCCTGTGGCGAGCGTGGGGAGTTTCACACCTTCGCCTGCGCAGGGTCGATGTTCGCCCATCCGATCCCGGTAAACATTGGGGAGGTTGTCGCCCGCGACGGTTTCGTCTTTGCCGACCTGGTGCCAGGAACCGACGGCGACGGGACGAACGGCTTGTAATCCGTTCATCGCGAGCTTCACTATACGGCTCACCCGGAGAACTTCACATTGACCTGCCCCTTGCAGTGCGCTAAAAGGTAAGGCATGGAGCTGTGTCGGTATCTGTTTGGGCGATTTAAGGAAGCCGGGGTACGGCATGTCTTCGGCCTGCCGGGCGATTTCTTTCTGCCGTTCTTCCGCGCCCTGGAGGAGGAGCCGGGGATCGAGCCGGTCATCCTCACCCATGAGCCGTCCGTAGGGTATGCGGCGGACGCTTATGCGCGCGTTCAAGGTCTCGGCGTGGCGGCCGTGACCTTCGGCGCGGGTGCCCTCAATATGGTGAACGCCATCGCCCAGGCCTACGCCGAGCGATCGCCGGTACTCGTCCTGTCCGGCGCGCCCGAGATCGCCCATCGCGACCCCGATGCCCTCCTACATCACCGGGTCAAGACCTTTGAGAGCCAACTCCGCGTCTACCGCGAGGTGACCGGCGCCGCTGCGGCCCTCGATGATCCGGCCCACGCTATCGCCGAGGTGGATCGCGTGATCGACAGCGTCCTCCGCACCAAGCGTCCCGGCTATATCGAGATCCCACGCGACATGATTCGGGCAGACGTGCCCGTGCCCGCCAGACGTGAGCCGGAAGCCCGGCCAACAGATGAGCGCGCTGCGAACGAGGCGCTGGCTGAGGTGCTCGCCCGTATCCGGGTGGCTGAGTTGCCGGCCATCTATGCGGGCGCTGAGATCCGCCGCTTTCGGCTCCACGACAAGCTGGTGGCGCTCGCCGAGAAGTACGGTCTGCCGGTAGCCACATCTCTGGACGGCAAGGCGGTCTTCCCGGAGCAGCATCCCCTCTTCGCGGGGAACTACCTTGGCGAAATCGGGTCACCCCGGGCCCGCAAGGTGCTGGAGACGGCCGACTGTGTCCTGATGCTCGGGGCCCTCATGACCGACGTGAACACCGGCATGTACACGGCTCGATTTGATCGGCGCAAGGTCATCTCGGCCGTCCATGAGGGCGTGACTGTGAGCTACCACCGGTTCCCGGATGTGAGCTTGGAGGATCTAATGGATGCGCTGCTGACCTTGCCGGAGCCGCCGAAGCGCACGGCGCCGCTGCCGCCGCTCTTGCCGCCTCAACCGGCCCCGACTGGGACGCTGACGCCTGATGCCGTCATTGCCGTGCTCAATCGGGTGGCGGCCGGCCGGCCGGTCCTCTATACTGCCGATGTGGGAGATGCGCTTTTCGCAAGCGTGGAGTTGGAGGCGGATATGTTCCTGGGACCGGGCTACTACTCCAGCATGGGCTTTGCTGTGCCGGCGGCCGTTGGCGCGGGCTTGGCCGAACCGAGCCGGCGGCCCGTGGCCCTGGTGGGTGACGGCGCCTTTCTCATGACCGGCTTGGACCTGGTCACATGCGTGCGCTTGAACCTGCACACTATTGTGCTCCTCTTTAACAATCAGTGCCACGGCATGCTGGCCGCGATCGATGGGCCGGCCCGATCGTACGACCTGCCGGCTCCCGACTACGTGCGGCTCGCCGAAAGCCTGGGGGCCCGCGCCTTCCGCGTTCGCACGGCCGAGGAGCTTGAACGGGCTCTGGTAGAGGCGCTGGAAGATGCCACGGCCACGATCCTGATCGATGCGATCATCCCGCCCGGTATTTACTCGGCCCCGATGCAGCGCCTGGGCGCCATCGTTCGTCGCCTGCGGGGCAGATAATCCCAGGAAGAGCCAACGCGAGAAAGGTATCCATGAGAACCGCGTCAACGTAAAGGAGAAGCGATGCTGGTAAAACGTTACATGCAGACCAAGGTGGTCATGGTCGGTCCCGAGGAGCGGGCCAACGCGGCTCTGTACATGATGAAGAAGAAGGGCATCCGGCATCTCCTCGTGACCGATGACGGCAAGCTACGGGGGATCGTTACCGATCGGGACTTTCGGCTTGTAAGGCCCTCCCCTGCTACGTCTCTGTCCATCTACGAGGTTCACTACCTGCTGGACAAAGTGACAGTAAAAGAGATCATGACCAAGAAGGTGATCACCGTGGTGCCGGAGACCCCGATTGCCGAGGCGGCACGCCTGCTCCTCAATCGGCGGATCGGAGCGCTCCCGGTTGTGAAGGATGAGAAGGTGGTTGGCATTATCACCGAGACGGACATGATCCGGGCCCTGATCGATCTGGAGGAGGCTTCGTAAGGGTAATTGGAGCGTGGGTAAGCAGCAATTGCGTGGCCCGATCAGTCTCGAACAATGTCTAGCGTGTGTCCATCTGCGGAGCGCACGATCGCCCATCAGGTGGAATCCATCGCGTGACAGTTGCCGAGCCATCTGTAACG
>JAGWRQ010000059.1 GCA_028869615.1 Candidatus Methylomirabilota bacterium
TGAAGTGGTCACGGGTCGGTCGCGCAAGAGCTTGGCCAGACGGCCCAGCGCGGCACCGACGACCTCCTCCAGTACATGCCACTCCTTGCGAACCTGGAGGGTTCCGGACTCGACGCGCGTCATCTCGAGCAAGTTGTTCACCAAGCGGTTGAGGCGTTCGGCCTCCTCGGAGAGCGTTTCCAGCAGCTCTTTTTTGGTTGCCGCATCGAGCATTGTCTCGCCGTCCAGCAGGCTACTGGCCGCTCCGGTGATCGAGGCGAGCGGCGTCCTGAGATCGTGGGACACCGAGCTCAGAAGCGAGCTGCGTAGTCTTTCGGCTTCCGCGCGTACTTGCGCCTCGTGTACCGTTTTGGCCTGGACGCGGATACGTACCGTAAGCCCGCTGATGACCAGCGCAACCACCAGCATGACCGTAAAGGTCACGAGGTATTGGGCGTCGGCCACCGCAAAAGTGAGATAGGGAGGCACGAAGAAGAAATCGAAGGCTGCGACGCTCAGGACCGACGCAAGGGCTGAGGGGCCGGGCCCGGAGCGGGCCGCGACGCCGGTCACCCCGAGCAGATATACCATGATGAGATTGGAGAGCTCGAAATATGGGTACATCAGCCGTGCCACCGCCGTGCAGAGCGCGACGACGGCCGCAGCACGGCCATAGGCAAGCCAATCCAGCCTGTGAGTTCGTTTCATCCGCGTGACCGGCGAGGGCACAACTCCCGCGCGGCTGATGACACAGGTATCGATTCCAACATCCCGTTGCATTATACGTGAACCGCAAGGTGTCCAACAACCGTCTCCCCCACATAATCAATCCAAATCAATCCAACTGGTAGGGGACGTCGGTAATCACAATCCCACGCTTAAAGAGTAGGGCCATTCGCAGCCATAAGGCTGCCTGGCTGTGCACCAGGTTGTGCCACCGGCGACGGGGCACGAACTGCGGCACGACAATGGTAATGGTCTCATTCGGTTGGCGGTGCTGCGAGATCGCTTCGATGTAGCCCAGCAGGGGCTCCAGGAAGAGCCGGTAGGGCGACTCAAGCACGATGAGGCGGACCCCATCTCCCCAGCTTTCCCACTTACTGCGCAACCGCTCGGTCTCAGCCGAATCCATGGAAATGTAGACCGCCGTGATGTCGTCGGAGAGGAATCGGGCATAACGAAGCGCGGCGACCGTCCCGCGATGGACGCCGCTGATCGGCATGATCACCCGGTGTCGTGCAATGCGCGGGGCCGAGCCATACTCCTCCAGCGACAGGTGCCTGGCCAGGTCGCGGTAGTGATGATGAATAGCAAAGAAGACCACGACCATCGCGGGCACGAGCAGGACAACAATCCATGCCCCGTCGCGAAACTTCGTGGCGGCAAAGACCACCATCACGATGGCCGTACAGACCGAGCCAAACCCGTTGATCCCCATCTTGAGCGCCCAGCGCGGTTCATGCCGGAGTACCGAACCCGGCTCCTGAACTTCCACGCCGGGGGTGAGGTGGCCGGCCTTCCACCACCGACACGCCATGCCGGCCTGCGAAAGCGTGAAGGAGAGGAATACCCCGATCGCGTAGAGGGGGATCAGGGCCGTCACGCTCGCCTTGAACAATACAATTAGCAGCGAAGCGATGAGGGCCAGGGCGACGATGCCCCGCGAGTAGACGAGACGACTGCCCCGGTAGGTGAGCTGGCGAGGCAGAAACCCATCGCCCGCATGCAGGGCGCTCAGTCGAGGGAAGTCCGCAAATGCGGTATTGGCCGCCATGACAAGGATGAGGGTGGTAGCCGCGATGGCAGCCAGGTAGAGCAGCCCCTGCCCCTGGAAGACCGTGCGGGCCAGTTGTGAGATCACGGTCTCTTCCTCCGAGGGGATGGCGCCCATCTTGATCGCCAGGTAGGTGATGCCCAAAAACAGCGTGCCCAGGATCACCGACATCCAGATCAGCGTGATCCCTGCGTTGTGGCTCTTAGGCTCCTTGAACGCGGTGATGCCGTTGCTGATAGCCTCTGTTCCCGTAACGGCAGTGGTGCCGTTCGAAAAGGCATGCAGGATCAGGAAGAGCGAGATCGAGGCCATCTCAGGGGCTCGCAAGGGCGGCGGACCCACGACCATCCCGAGGCTGCCAGTGATGTAGCGGTAGAAGCCGATCCCGACGGTCAGGAACATCATGGCCACGAAGAAATAGGTGGGGATAGAGAAGGTGACGCCCGATTCCTTCACGCCGCGAAGATTGATCAGCATGATGAACAGGACCAGTCCCACGGACAACGAGACCCGGTACGGGAAGAGGAAGGGATAGGCTGAGGTGATCTGGGCCACCCCTGACGCCACTGACACCGACACCGTAAGGATGTAATCGGTGAGCAGCGCCGCGCCCGCCGTCTGGGCAGGGAGCTCGCCCAGGTTGTCACGCGCAACGATGTACGCGCCTCCGCCCCCTGGATAGGCGTGGATGGTCTGCTCATACGAGAGGGTGAGGATCGTCAGCAGCGCCACGATCGCGATCGCAATCGGTAAGGCGTAGACGAAGGCGGCGACACCCACCGCGGCCAGGACCAGCAGAATCTCCTCCGTAGCATAGGCGGTCGATGAGAGCGCGTCTGAGGCGAACACGGCCAGGCCGATCGCCTTGCCTATGGTCTGGTGGGGCGCGTCCGCACTGGCAAGCGGGCGGCCAAAGAGCCACGTGCGCCACGAGGCAGGCGGCCGGTACTCTGCAATCTGTTGGAATACACCCGATTCCGTTTCTTTTTCGATGACAGGCATTGTGGGTCTCGCCTCCATGATATCCGCTCCCGTCAGGGCGCTACGGTGCCGTCCTTGGATCTTTACCCCTGGTAATACCGTAGTGCCGTGGTGGAAACCTGGTCAAATCAAAATGCCGTTAAAATCGGCGCCTAGAGCGTCAAGGAAGTGTAAAAGCGGCTGGTGGACAGGCTGCCGTTTGACGCCGATCAGGGGCTGTGAAAAAATAGACCTATTGCTTGACGGTGAAGCGTGAGTAGGCTGGCTGAGTCGGAAGTGAAACAGAAGAACTACCCGTAGAAGGAGGAACCGATGAGGCATACAGCGTTCATCACTCATCCGAGAAGATGGCTCTGGCTGTCAGCCATTATGCTGATGGCGGGACCGGCCATCGCCGATGAGACGTGCCAGTCGCCCTTCCTGCCCAAGGTCACCGGGCAGGAGGACTATGTCTACGTCTGGACTCTCGGGATCGAGGGGGTGGCCGACGGAAACGATAGCCTGGTAACCGTTGACGCGAACCCTAAGTCCAAAACCTATGGGCAGATCATCCACCGGGCCGCCGTCCCTGGACGGCATGAGGCCCACCACGCCGGTTTCACCGATGACCGGCGGTATCTGTGGGCCGGAGGTCTGGACGACAGCACCATCTTCATCTTCAATGTGGCTTCAGATCCGGCTAAGCCCAAGTTGATCAAGACCATCAAGAGCTTCGTCAAGGACACTGGCGGCCTGGTCGGTCCCCACACCTTCTACGCCCTGCCGGGACGGATGTTGATCTCGGCGCTCTCGAACGCGAAGGATGCCTCAGGCCGGACGGGGCTGGCGGAGTATTCCAACGAAGGGCGTTTTATCCGGACCATCTGGATGCCGAAGGAGGCGCCATATGGCTATGACGTGCGGGTCAACATCAATCTGAACCGTATGCTGACCTCCGCTTTCACCGGCAAGAAGAATTATATGCGGCCGCTCGGTGAGCTGGTCAAGGATGCGGAGGCAATGAAGGCGTTCGGCGATACCGTGGTGGTCTGGGATTTCCACGCCCGCAAGCCGCTGCAGGTCCTGCAGGTCCACGGCGCGCCGCTGGAGCTTCGCTGGGCGCTGATGCCGAACCACTACTACGCCTTTACGGCGACGGCGCTCACCCACCAGCTCATGCTCATCTATCAGCAAGAGGACGGGACCTGGACCACCAAGGCAATCGCCGATCTCGGCGAGAACCTTCCTGTCGATATCAGCATCGCACCGGACGATAGCAAGCTCTACGTCACGTCATTCATGGACGGCACGCTGCGCGTGTACGACGTCGCCAACCCTTTTGACGCCAAACTGATCGAGCAGGTGAAGCTGGGTGAGATGGCCAATATGGTGTCCGAATCGTGGGATGGCACCCGCCTCTATGTCACCAACTCGCTCCTCTCGAAATGGGATAAGCCTGGAGACTACTGGCTCAAGGCCTACGCTTGGGAGAACGGAAAGCTCGCGTACAAGTTCACCACCGACTTCAACGCGGTGGGCCGAGCTCACCTGATGAACTTCGGGAGCAAGGCGCTGCGCGCCGGGCCGGATTAGCCATGCGTTGGCCAGAAAGTCCCTCGGGGTCATTGCGAGGGAGCGCAGCGATCGAAGCAATCTCGCAGTGCAACTACGGTGAGATTGCCGCGCTCCCTTCGGTCGCTCGCAATGACAACTCGCGGCGCGGGAGTCCTCGCCTCGGACTTTCATGCCCGTGGGCGCGCCGACGGCACATAGGGTATTGGTTTGTGGTGATCGGCGCGTTCCTGGCGGCGTGTCTTCTCCCGTCGGTCGAAGCCCACGAGATCCCGGAATTGGAGGAGACCTATATTCAGGGGGTATTTTCGCCCAAGTTCACTCCGCCGGCCGCCGGGACTTACGACCTTCCCGTAATTAAGCGCGTCCCGCCGGTTGTCCTGACCGATGCCGCCGGGCATCGTGTCAGCACCGCTTCCCTCATGCACGGAAAGGTAGCGGTCGTAAGTTTCATCTACACGGCCTGCGCCGACCAGCTTGGCTGTCCCCTGGCAGGCATGGCGCTACGGGAGCTTCAAGCGTTACTGCTACGCGAAGGTCTTCAGAACCGGGCCGTGCTCCTTTCGATCAGCCTGGACCCTGCGCGCGATACGCCGAAGCAGCTTGCGAAATACGGACGGGTCTTCGGGGCAGAGCCGTCATTCTGGCATCTGTTAACGGCCCCCTCAAGGCAGGTTCTCAAGACAACGCTGGAGAGCTATGGACAGGATCGAGCGGGGGTCTACGACGAGGACGGACGCTTCACCGGCCGATACCGTCACGTCCTCAAGGTCTTTCTGGTGGACCAGGCGGGGAATGTGCGCAACATCTACAGCGCGGGGTCGTTGGTGCCCCAGGTGATGGTGAACGACGTCAAGACGGTACTGGCCGACAAGACCGCCGACCGGCAGGAGACCAAGTAACCGACGACGTTGCGGCGCGTCTGGCTGGCGGCAGATAGGTTAGATCTCGGGAGAGACGCCGTGCTTGGACGGCTGGTAGTACGGGTTGGTGCCGCCCGCATGGTCGGTCGTGTCCAGGACTTGGCGGATCTCGGGAACCGCCTCCTGAATCGCCGCAGCGACCCCCTGCTTCAGCGTCATGTCAGCCATCCCGCAGCCGTGGCACCCACCCCCGAAGGTAATGTAAGCGATACCATCCTTGACGTCGAGCAGCGTCACGTATCCGCCGTGCGCCGCCACCCCGGGATTGATCCGGGCATCAATCACCCGCTGGACGGCCGCTGCGACAGGGTCCTTCCATCCGGAGTTCGGGTTGTCGATTTTGAAACCGCTCTGGTTGATCCCCTCGATAAAGTCTACGGTGGCGCCATTGAGCTTGGGCGCGCTCTCAGCATCAACGTACACCTTGAAGCTGCCGGTGTCGATCACGGTGTCGTCGGCTGCTTTGTCCTTCTCGTCCATAAACCCAAGCCCATAGCGGAAGCTCCCAGGGCCGCCGCCTGTCACCATCACACGTACCCCCACACCTGGCTGGGTTTCAGCCTTCATAAGCTCGAGAATTTTCTTTTTTGCCGATTCAGTGATCGTGAGCATCTGTTCCTTTCTGTAGGGCTCTACGCCTTGCTGGTTCGAATCTTAGGCCATACCAATATCATCGTCTCTATGGTAGACACAAACGTCCCTTCACGTCAACCTGAAGCACCTTTTCAGCATCGCGCGAACAGCGGCCTTGCGCCTCTTTTGTTTTTTTCTCTTTTGCGATACTATATCGGTCCTGGCTCTGTGCGGTCTGATCTGGATCGGCTCCATGGCTTGCATTTCAACACGTTTCCAGGAAGACGTTTCGTGACTTCACCCGCGCGCTGGCGACTCAGCGACGTGTCATGGTGATAGACGGGTCAACTCAAATCAGTTCGTCAAAGGAGGAGCAACCAATGGCTTACGAGGCAAGAAATTACGAGCAGTTGCTGGGAATCGAAGGCTTGAGTGATCCGCTCATGAAAAATCATTTTACGCTCTATCAGGGGTATGTCGCCAATACTAATAAGCTGGGCGACGCGTTGAGTCAGATGCTCAAAGAAGGAAAGACTGCCGCGCCGGAATACGCGGAGTTGAAGCGGCGATTTGGCTGGGAATTCAACGGAATGCGCTTGCATGAGTACTATTTTGGGAATATGGTGAAAGGCGGGAAGGGCCTGGATCAGACCTCAGGGCTATATCAGAAGCTCACAGCGGACTTTGGGTCATACGACAATTGGCAGAAGGACTTCAAAGGAACGGGAACCATAAGGGGGATCGGCTGGGTCGTCTTGTACCTGGACCCGATCGCCAATCGAATGTGCAACGCCTGGATCAACGAGCATGACACCGGTCACTTGGCCGGGGGCGTCCCACTGCTGATTATGGACGTGTTTGAACACGCCTTTATGATCGACTACGGGCTCAAGCGAGCCGATTACATCGAGGCCTTTTTCAAGGGCATCAATTGGTCTGCCGTGGCACAGCGATACGCCAACGCGCCGAAGGCGACCTTATAGAGGTAAACTGAGGAAGATGAGCCTGTATTGGGACGACACGTATGAGATCGCGCAGGCCCTGATTCAGTCGCATCCTGAGCAGGATCCCCTGGAGGTCCCGTTCACCACGCTGCAAAAGTGGGTCACTGATCTCGCGGAGTTCGACGACGACCCCAACGGCGTCTCGGAGGCAAAGTTGGAGGCGATTCAGATGGCCTGGTACGAGGAGGTGACAGACTAACCCCTCACGTCGGAGTGGCGCCCTGATGCCTGCGCGATCATACGACACGCTCCAGGGGACGCTGGAGCGGATCACCTATGTCAACGAAGAGAACCACTACGTGGTGGCCAGGCTCCAAGTGTCGGGACGGCGCGACCTGGCTACTATTGTGGGAAACCTGCCGACCGTTACGCCGGGCGAGACCCTCAAGCTGACCGGCGAGTGGGTCCAACACACCAAGTACGGCGAACAGTTCAAGGTCGAGGCGTTCGAGACCATCACACCTGCCACGCTCGCCGGCATCGAGAAATATCTGGGTTCCGGCCTCATCAAAGGGATCGGCCCGGTCTTTGCCAGAAGGCTGATCGAGATGTTCGGCACCGACACCCTGCGCATCATCGAGGAGGAGCCTTCCCGCCTGCTCGCGGTAGACGGGATCGGCGAGGTCCGGCTTCAGCGAATCCGGACCGCCTGGGAGGAACAGAAAGAGATCCGGGAGGTGATGATCTTTCTGCAGGGCCACGGTGTCTCCTCCGCCTACGCCGCCAAGATCTTCAAGACCTACGGCAAGTCCTCCATCGCCATCGTCCAGGAGAACCCCTACCGGCTGGCCAAGGATATTTACGGGATCGGATTCAAGACCGCGGACCGAATTGCCCAGGCGATCGGGGTCGAGAAGCAATCGCCCCTTCGGGTGGAGGCCGGCGTCATTCATGTCCTCAACGAGCTGGCCGATGAGGGGCATGTCTACTATCCCCTCGACGGCCTCACGAAAGCGAGCGCCGGTATTCTGGAGGTGGACGAGGATCTGGTGACCCAGGCGGTTGAGCGGCTTCGACGCGACGAGCGGGTCATCGGTGAGCCGGCGCCGCAAGGAATAGCAATCTATCTCGCCTCACTGTACGCGGCGGAGGAAGGGGTCGCTCGGCGCCTGCTCACGCTGGCTGAAGGCGGCGCTTCCCCTACCGACATCGACATCGAACGCGCCATCCTCTGGGTCGAGCAGAGCAACCGGCTGCGCCTGGCGGCGCAGCAGCAAGAGGCGATTCGTCAGGCCCTCCAGCAGAAGCTACTGGTCATCACCGGAGGTCCCGGCACCGGCAAGACGACCATTCTGAGGTGCATCCTGCAGATTCTGGATAAGAAACATCGCCGGATGCTGCTCTGCTCTCCCACGGGGCGGGCAGCGAAGCGGATGAGTGAGGCCACGGGGCGGGAGGCCAAGACCATCCACCGCCTCCTGGAGTTCAGCCCCAAGGATGGCCGGTTCAAACGGGACCAGCACAGGCCGCTGGAGGCCGACCTGGTGATCGTGGACGAGGCCTCGATGATCGACGTGGTACTGATGAACTCCCTCCTGAAGGCCATCCCGCCGGCTGCCGGCCTGATCCTGGTCGGTGATGTGGACCAGCTCCCATCGGTAGGACCTGGCGCCATCCTTCGGGACATCATCGCATCGGGCCTTGTCCAGGTCATCCGACTGTCCGAGATCTTCCGGCAGGCTCGGGAGAGCCAGATTGTCGTCAATGCCCACCGGATCAATCATGGGGATCTCCCGTCCTGCACTGATTGGGAGGGCCGGGAGCAAGGCGACTGTTACCTACTCGCCAAGAACGAGGCTGAGGAAGTCCAGGCGGCGATCCTGGAGCTGGCATCGACCGGTCTGCCGCAGCGGCATCGCGTGGACCCGCTGGAGGAGTTGCAAATCCTCAGCCCGATGCAGAAAGGACCGATCGGCGCCATGCAACTGAATCAAGCGCTGCAGGCGCTCCTGAACCCATCAGGGCCGGAGCTGCTTCGCGCCGGTCGCCTCTACCGGCTTGGGGACCGCGTGATGCAGATCAGGAACAACTACGAGAAGGACGTCTATAACGGTGACATCGGCCGGATCGTCAAGCTCGACCTGGAGGACCGCGAGGTCACCGTCCGGTTTGACGACCGCCAGGTCAGCTACGACTGGAGTGAGTTGGATGAGTTGGTGCTCGCCTACGCCGTCACGGTCCACAAGAGCCAGGGCAGTGAGTATCCGGTTGTGGTCATCCCGGTTCACACCGCGCACTACGTCATGCTGCAGCGAAACCTCCTCTACACCGCCCTCACGCGAGGCAAGCGTCTGGTCGTCCTGGTGGGGACTAAGAAGGCGATCGCCATCGCTGTGAAGAACCATAAGATCCAGCTTCGCTACACCGGCCTCGTGGCTCGACTGCACAAGGGCAGCCAGGAGCCCGCACTTGCGCTGGCGCTTTCCGAATGAGGTCATCAGTGAACGCGCGAAATCAGGCAGGAACCGACGCAGAGACCAGGAGCGCGCAACTCCTGGCGTTGTTGACCGAACGGCGTGAGCGGCTGGTCCAGCGGATCCGCCAGGCGCTCCTCGAGCGGCGGGAGGAATCACAGATGCGGGATGCGCCGGGCTCGCACGGCTGGGGCGCGGCGCCGGAGGGCAACATCAGCCTGGCTATGGTGGCACAGCAACAGCAGCTCTTGGCCCAGATCGACGCGGCCATCCAGCGCCACAAGGCGGGGACCTACGGCCGCTGCGTCGGCTGTAGTGAGGAGATCCCGCTGCCCCGCCTCCAGGCCTTGCCCTTCGCCCAGCGCTGCGCCCCCTGCCAGGAAGAGTGGGAAGCAGAAAAGCGATGATGCGAGGACGATCTGCGGGCTGAGAGACTCCGCACCTCTTCGAGTACGATCAACCATATCACGTCGAGAGCAGGCTGGCCGGACGGATCGCCCCCTTCCCAAACCGCGCCTGGATTCGATCTACGGCTTCCGTCAACCGGCGCTGCTTGGCACCGGAAGGATCCAGCTCCAACGAGAGTTGCCGCCTAGATCCCCTAAGATCGGACAGTCTCGAGGCCGTCACTCCCAGGAGACGCACCTTGCGGCTCAAGGTTGGAAGCCGCTCCAGCAGCATCAGCGCCATCCGATAGAGATCCTGAGATTGATCGGTGGGCTCCGATAGCGAAACCGACCTGGTCCGGGTCCGGAAGGTCTCATCCCGCAACTTCAAGGTGATGGCACCGGCTTGGAGAGCATCCACCCGCAGGCGCCGAGCCACCCGCTCAGACAGGGCCAGCACCGTCTGACGGATCCGGACAGGATCGGCCGTATCCTCTGCAAACGTAGTCTCGGCTCCCACCGACTGGGTGGGCTCCTCCGGGATTACCTCGCGCGGATCGATCCCCTGGGCCAGCTCCCACAGGTGTGCGCCCAACTGCCCGAAGGCGGCCGCCAGTTCCATCTGCGGTCGAGCTGCCACCTCGCCGATGGTCGTGAGCCCCATCCGGCGCAGTCGTCCTGCAGTCTTCGGCCCGACGCCCCAGAGCCGTTCGATCGGCAGGGCCTGGAGGAAGCCGGCCTCCTGTCCTGGCGGGACGACCACGAAACCGTTCGGTTTCCGCAGGTCGGAGGCGACCTTGGCGACGAACTTATTGGCGGCGATGCCGACGGAGGCCCCAAGCTCCGTCTCGGCCCTAATCTCCGTCTGGATCCGCCGCCCGATGTTCTCCGCTGGACCGAAGAGCCGGAGACTCCCGGTCACGTCCAGGAAGGCCTCATCCAAGCTGAGCGGCTCCACGAGGTCGGTATAGCGGGCAAAGATCTGGAAGATCTGCGCGGAGACTGTCCGATAGCGCGACATCCGAACAGGGAGGAACACCCCCTTGGGACACCGCCGGTAGGCTTGACTGATCGGCATGGCCGAGTGGATGCCGAACGCGCGGGCCTCATACGAGGCGGCGGAGACAACCCCGCGGCCTCTGCCGCCTTGGGGATCGGCCCCCACAATCACGGGGCGCCCACGACAGGCCGGGTGATCGCGCTGCTCCACCGAGGCATAGAAAGCGTCCATGTCGATGTGGAGGATCCACCTGTCCTCACCT
>JAGWRQ010000060.1 GCA_028869615.1 Candidatus Methylomirabilota bacterium
GGAGAGGATTGTATCGGAGGTGAGCTCTTGTCCGGAGATCGATCACTTGACGCACTTCATCAAGTCATCGGCAAGAGGGATCGCGCGTTGAAATCTCCAAGTTCCCCTTTTTCACAAAGGGGGGCGGGGGGGATTTGAAGTGAAAGGTTTGTGATGGAACGTCTGGGGATCATAGCCGGCGGAGGCCCGCTTCCGGTCGTAGCTGCGCGGGAAGCGCGCATGCAGGGGCTTAAGGTTGTGGCGGTGGCCGTCGAAGAGGCGGCCTCTGCCGATCTGGCCAAGGAAGTCGATGCGATTCGTTGGGTGGGAGCCGGACAGCTCGGTCGATTGATCGCGGCGCTGAAAGGTGAACATGTGACGGATGCGGTGATGCTCGGGAAGATCCCGCTGGATCTTCTCTTCTCGCGCGTGAAGATCGATCTGGCCGGTCTGCTGTTCTATCTGAAGCTCAAAGACCGGCGCGGCGATACGATCCTTGCGGGTGTGGGCGATCTGTTGGGAAAGGAAGGGATTGCCCTGCATGATTGTCGACGGTTCCTTTCTTCGATCGTTTTGCGGAAGGGACTCCTGACGGCGCGGGCGCCACTGTTGGAAGAGCAGCTGGATATCAGCTTTGGAAGGGAGCTTGCCCGATCCATGGCGCAGTTGCGGATCGGCCAAACTGTCGTGGTGAAACGCCGTACTGTCCTCGCCGTGGAAGCGATCGAGGGCACTGATGCTGCCATTCGCCGCGGCGGTAAACTTGGAAATGGGGGAGTAGTAGTCGTCAAGGTTGGGCGTCCCGACCAGGACATGCGCTTCGATCTTCCGGTCATCGGGCCGGAGACGCTGGTGGCCCTCGAAGACGCGGGTGCGACAGCGCTGGCCCTGGACGCAGATCATACGTTGATGCTCGATCGAGAGAAAGTGGTGGCGACTGCCGACCGGCTTGGGCTGGCGATTGTGGCCGACTAATTGGGTTGTGGGGGCGAAAAAATTTTCGCCCCTACTGATGCCATCCGCTGACATTGAAGTCAGAGATAGGATAGATCAGGTATGAATAACGGAAATAACGGAAGGCCGGTTCGAGTGGGCGTAGTAGGTGTCGGCTATGTGGGACAGCACCACGCCAGGATCTATTCGGAGTTGCCGGGCGTCGAACTGGTCGGGGTGGTCGATATCGACGAGACGCGTCTGCAGGAGTTGGGGACGCGGCACCGGACTCAGCTGTGTCGCGATTACCGCGAGATTCTGGAAAAAGTCGATGCGGTCAGCGTGGCGGTGCCGACCTTGCTGCACTATCCAATTGCCAAGGAGTTCCTGGAGTGCGGGGTGGATGTCCTGGTGGAGAAACCGATTGCGCAGTTCCTCGCTCAGGCCGACGAACTGGTTGAGATCGCCAGGGTTGCCGATCGCATCTTTCAGGTCGGTCATATCGAGCGATTCAACGGCGCGGTCAAGGCGCTTGAGGCCGTCGTGAGGAGCCCCGGCTTCATCGAATGCCACCGTCTTGGACCGTTTGCTCACCGGAACACGGATGTCGATGTTGTCCTCGATTTGATGATCCACGACATTGACATTGTGTTGAATTTGATCAAGTCGCCTGTCATCGCAGTAACGGCTGTCGGTGTTCCGGTCATCTCCGATCAGGTAGACATCGCCAATGCGCGGCTCCAGTTTGAGTCGGGGTGTGTTGCGAACCTGACCGCCAGCCGGGTAAGCGTCGAGCGGGTCCGGCGAGTACGGATCTTTCAGCGTGATACCTTCATTTCTCTTGACTATTCCCAGCAAGAGATCACTGTTTACCATCGCATCCCTGGAACGAGCGAGACGGCTGTTGAAGCCACCCCAGCGATTGTGAAGGAAGATATCCCCATTGATAAGGCGGAGCCGCTTCGCGTCCAGCTCGAAAGCTTTATCGAGTGTGTCCGGGCCAGAAAAAGACCGTTGGTCTCAGGAGAGGACGGTCGGGACGCCCTAAAAGTGGCCTCTCAGATTGTGGAGCGACTGTAGGCCAGATGCGGGACGGCCGGATCCTGATCGTCGCAGGGGAGTCCTCAGGAGATCTCCATGCCGCCGGTGTCGTTGCTGAGCTGCGACGACGCGCCCCGTACTTGACTATAGAAGGAATTGGAGGAGACCGGATGCGCCAGGCGGGTGTCCGCCTTCACGCGCATGCGGGCGATTTGGCGGTGGTCGGCCTCGTCGAGGTGGCCGCCAGGCTCCCGACCATCTGGCGGGCGTACCGAAGTATGATCCGGTGTTTGCGAGACCGACGCCCCGATCTGGTGATCCTTGTGGATTTTCCGGATTTCAACCTGAGGCTCGCCCGCCGGGCATTCCGACTTGGTATCCCAGTGGTCTACTTTATCAGTCCGCAGGTGTGGGCTTGGCGCGCGGGTCGGATACGGTCGATCGCGAAGTATGTCCGACGGCTCCTGGTCATTTTTCCCTTTGAGGAGGGTTTCTATCGCGACAGGGGGGTCGAGGCCTTGTATGTCGGTCATCCACTCCTGGATCGGTTAACGTCTTTACCATCAATGGGTGAGGCGCGACGCCGCCTGGAGCTGGAGGGGGGGGCGCCAGTGTTGGGGCTTCTGCCGGGCAGCCGCGTGGGGGAGCTTACGCGGCATCTACCCGTCTTGCTCAGATCGGCTAAGCAACTGATGGCTGAGCGGTCTGATCTTCGCGTCATTATTGCCGCGGCCGACGGGCTTCCCCTCGACCTCATCGGGGCCTACTTGCATCAAGAGGCTGTGTCGGCCAGAGTTGTGCAGGGACGGACCTATGAGGTGATGGCGGCCTCGGACGTGGTTCTTGTGGCGTCAGGCACCGCGACCCTGGAGGCGGCCATCATCGGTACCCCTATGGTGATTGTGTATCGCCTCGCATTTCTCTCATGGCTACTTGGTCGCTTGTTGATCAGGGTTCCGTACGTCGGCATAGTCAATCTGGTGGCGGGAAGGCGAGTGGCGCCTGAGCTGATTCAATTTCATGCGACGCCGGAGCGGATCACTGACGAAGCACGCCGGCTGCTCCTGTCGGCGGAGCAACGTCTCCGAATGCGGCAGGAGCTTCAGCAGACATGTGATCGATTGGGGCCGCCGGGAGCCATAAGTCGGACAGTAGACGCGATCCTTGAGTGCTTGCAGTCCGGCGCCCTGGAGGAGATGGCGGTCCAGAGAGGGTAATGGGGAAGTCGGCTTTTTCCAGAGCGGTCGCTGCGCTCAGGGAAGATCGCCTTGTTCTACGCATTGTTCCATGGCTTGCTGCGGGGTTGATGCAATGCCTGTTTCGACTGCTTCGGGTTGTTCATGTGGGTCGCGCGTACCCGGAAAGCTGCTGGGCCAGGGGAGAGCGGATCATCGTGACCTTCTGGCACGGTCGGCTCCTGATGATGCCGTTTGTCTATCCAGGGAAGCCCGGAGCGATCCTCATCAGCCAGCATCGCGATGGGGAGTATATCAGCCGAATCGCAACAATTCTCGGGCTCGAGGTGATTCGAGGCTCGGCAACACGGGGCGGGATGCGCGCCTTCAAGCAGATGCTTCGCGCCATTAAGGGAAGGCTGAACCTTGTGATCACCCCGGACGGCCCAAAGGGACCGCGCGCAAAGGTCAAGTCCGGTGTCATCGAGGTGGCGAGGCTGACGGGCGCTCCCATCGTGCCGGTGAGCTTCAGCGCGTCGCGACGCCGATTCCTGAAGAGCTGGGACGCGTTTCTTGTGCCGATCCCGTTCTCCCGCGCCGTATATGTCTGGGGGGAACCGATGTATGTGCCTCCGACGGCGACCAAGGATGAGGTGGTAAAGCACCAGGAGGCCCTCGAAGAGCGTCTCGATCTGCTTACGATGAAGGCCGACAATTACTTCAGGACGGACCTGTGATGACCGGTAGGTCAGGATGTATTCTGCCTACTCCCTCCTGCTGACCCTCGTTCTGCTGGCCTGGTCACCCTCCATCCTTTTGAGGACCCTTCGGAGCCCCCGTTACCGGGAAGGATGGCGGGAGCGTCTGGGCCGTTATCCCGAGGTGTTGCTTGCACGGCTTCAAACAGCGCCGCCCGTCTGGATACATGCCGTCTCGGTGGGAGAGGTCGGCGCAGCCTCTATCTTGGCTAATCGCTGGACGGCTCGTCGACCGACGCTTCCGCTTCTGGTCTCGACGGTCACCGTAACCGGACGAGAGGTTGCCGGACGTTCGCTCCCGCGGGCGGCGGCAGTGGTCTACTTCCCCATCGATCTGCCGATGGTTGTTCATCGAGCTCTGGCTACAGTCAAGCCTCGCCTGATCCTCCTCACAGAGACGGAGATCTGGCCAAATTTCCTCCGCGTATGCGCGGCTTCGAAGGTGCCGGTTGCCATCATCAATGGTCGGCTCTCGGAGCGGTCGTTTTCACGCTACCGCCTCGTCCGACCCTTTATCCGCCGGGTCCTTCAGTGTGTTGATCTCTTTTGCATGCAAACCGACGCAGACGCGGAACGGATTCTTGCGTTAGGCGCCAGTCCTGAGCGCGTGCATGTGGTGGGCAATCTCAAGTTCGATGCAGCCCCCCACGCCGATGTCTCAGCGCTTGCCGAACAGTGGCGTCGGGAGCTTCAGATTGAAGCTCAGCGACCGGTCCTGGTGGCGGGAAGCACTCATGAAGGCGAAGAGGAGATTGTACTCACGGCCTTTCGCCGCCTGCGCGATGAGTTTGCGGACCTGCTGCTGATCCTGGCTCCGCGCCATCCCGAGCGGGTAGCCCAGGTGGAAACGATGGTTGCCGCTCATGGCTTGGCCGCAGTGCGTCGGAGCGCCTTGGGTCAAGGAAGCAATGGTCCAAAGGAGGTGATCCTTGTAGATACTGTCGGTGAGCTGTCGGCGCTGTACGCGGTGGGGAGCATCAGCTTTGTTGGAGGGAGCCTCATCCCTCGAGGCGGCCACAACCTGCTTGAGCCGGCCCTGCACGGTCGGCCGGTTCTGTTCGGTCCCCACATGGAGAATTTCATGGAAGCGAGCGCGTACTTTGTCGAGCGGGGGGCGGCCATCCAGGTGAGTGATGCTGCGGACCTCGCCACGCAGCTTGCCCGACTCCTGCGTGATCCCATCGCCAGAGAGAGGATGGGGCAAGCGGCAATGACTGCTCTGGCAGCCCATCAGGGCGCGTGCGAGCGAACCATGACCCTCTTGGAGCGAATCGTGTTATGAAAGGCATAGAGGCGCTCTCAACCTGGACGCTGCGCTGCATGGCGGCTGCTCCCGCGCAATGGACCGCGCAAGCCTGGCTGACGTGCTTGCGTCCGGTTTCGCGTGTGTATGGGGCCGCCATGTCGCTCCGGACCGCGCTCTTTACGTATGGCCTCGCCAGGACCCGACGACTTCCGGTTCCGGTGCTGAGCGTCGGTAACGTAAGTGTCGGTGGAAGCGGAAAGACCCCGTTCGTTGAGATGTTGGCCGGTCGACTGCGCGAGCGAGGCCAGCGAGTCGTCATTATATTGCGTGGGTATCGAGGTGGTTCGACAAAGCCAACCATCGTCAGCGACGGCAGAAATGTTCGGTGCGAGCCGCCGATAGCGGCTGACGAGGCTTATCTGCTGGCCAGGCATTTGCCGGGCGTCGCCGTCTTGACAGGAGCCGACCGATACCGGGTCGGTACGGTCGCCATTGAGCAGGTTGATTGCGGCGTCATTATTCTGGATGATGGGTTTCAGCATCTCGGACTCCACCGCGATCTGGATATCGTGCTGGTTGACGCGGGCAATCCCCTTGGATACGGTCGGCTGTTGCCCTCAGGCTTATTGCGGGAGCCGCCGGAGGCGCTCGGACGGGCCGACATGGTGGTGATTACTCATGCCGACGCCGGACGCGACCTGGACTCCGCCATACAGGCGATCCGGCGGTATGCGCCGATCGTCCCGATCGCTCTGGCTGTCCATCGTCCTGTCAGCCTCATCGACGTCAGGAGCGGAGAACGCTTGGGCCTTGAGCGTCTCACCGGCCGGCGATTGTTGGCGGTGTCCGGCATCGCCAATCCGAGTCGGTTTGAGGCCACCCTTATTCAGCTTGGCGCGTTCGTTGCGGCTCACCATATTTTCCCCGATCACCACCGCTATGCACCCGTTGATCTGGAGATCATCAACAGAGCGGCCAATAGTGTCGGCGCCTCTATGGTAGTCACCACAGAAAAGGATATGGTAAAATTAACTTCTTTAAACGTTACTACGATGGGCGCGCCGCTGTACGCCCTATCGATCTCACTCGAATTAACGGAAGGGGCGGATGTGTTGGATGCCATATTGAGCCGTCTGGTGACACCGAGCGCTTCATGAAGTCCAGGAGCCGGGGTGGGGTTGCCGCCTACCTCGAATATCTTCTCGTGGCGGGACTTGCAAAAGGATTATTCTACCTGCCATCGTCCGTGGCCTACTATATCGGCGAGGGGCTGGGAGCGGTTCTGTACCGCGTTGACCGCAAGCATCGGTTGATTGCTGAGGAAAACCTGCGCCGGGCCTTCAATGGTGAGCTGTCCTCTCAAGAGATCGCTGAACTCACGCGCTTGACGTTCATCAATCTCGGCCGGACCGTTGTGGAGACCTGTCGAATTCTCAAGATCGATCGGGAGAACTTTCGACAGTTCATCCGAGTCGAAGGGTATGAGCACTTCCAGCAGGCCAAGCGCCGGGGGAAAGGGATTATTTACATTACGGCGCACTTGGGGTCGTGGGAACTGCTTCCGCTGGCGTCCGCCATCATGGGGGAGCCGTTGTCTATTGTAACGCGCCCTCTGGATAACCCATATCTCGATAGGGTCATCAACCGGTTGCGGACGGCCTGGGGAACGAGGGTGTTACCTAAAAAGCTGGTGATGTCGGCGCTGGTGCAGACGCTACTTCGTGGGGAGAGTGTCGGGATTTTGATGGATCAAAATATTACCTGGAAGGAGGGGGTCTTTGTCGATTTCTTTGGTATGCCGGCCTGTACGGCTTTCGCGCCTGCCCTCCTGGCCCTCAGAACCGACGCATCGGTTCTTCCCGCCGCTATTGTGCGGTGCGGGCGGGACCGACACACCATCCTTATCGAGAAAGAGATCCCCTTAATCAGGACCGGGCGTCTGAGGGCGGACGTCGTGGCTAACACCGCCTCCTTCACCAGGGCCATCGAAGCATTAGTCCGGAAGGAGCCGTCCCAGTGGCTTTGGGTCCACCGCAGATGGAAAACGCAGCCGCGCGCCGAGTGTCACGTTCCAGGCGTCGATGCCGGAACCCGGAACCCGGAACTATGAGCCTCCCGACACTTCATGTGCGGAAGACGTTCGAACCCGACCGGTTGGGGTCTATTGTCGTTGCAAGCCCTAATTGGTTGGGTGACGCGGTTCTCGCGCTTCCCGCACTCGCCAACCTTCGCCGCTCCTTTCCTGGCGCAAGAATCGCCCTCCTCGTACGTTCATGGCTCAGTCCGCTCTTTCGGTCTTTGCCGTTTATCGACGAACTCGTTGAGTTGCCGGATAGTGGCGAGTTGATATGGGCAGCCACCGTGCTGCGCCGACGAGGCTTTGAGCTGGCGCTGCTCTTGCCGAACAGTTTCCGGACGGCGCTGATCAGTTGGCTGGCAGGGATTCCGCACCGGATCGGGTATGTGGCCGATGGGCGAGGTCCCCTATTGACTGTAGGGGTGCGCCCCGCGAGCGGGACGTCGCCGCATCAGGCGGACTCCTACCTCGGTCTGCTCCAGGCGCTGAAGTGGGATGCGTGGTTGCGTCCGACCAAATGTCTGCTTCCGCCTGGGAGCGATGCGGAAGCAGAGAAACTGCTCACTGAATCCGGTCTCTCTCCTCACGTCCCACTCATCGGCATGACTCCTGGGGCCAGCTATGGGACGGCAAAGCGCTGGCCGGCTGAACGATTTGCAGAAGCCGCCGATCTGCTGGCGGATCGCCTCGGTTCGGTCGCTCTTTTGTTCGGTTCACAGCGGGAAGCGTCATTAACAAGGGCCATTCATGAGCGGATGCGCGGGGCTGCCGTCGACTTTGGAGGTCGGACGACCCTTACGGAATTGGCCAGCCTGCTCAGTCGGTGCGCACTGCTCCTGACGAACGATACGGGGGTCATGCATCTGGCCTCCGCCCTGGGTATCCCGTGCGTTGCCCTGTTCGGCCCGACGGATCCTCACCACACAGGTCCTCTCGGCTCCGGACACCAGATTCTTCGCGATCCGCCGTCCTGCAGTCCGTGTCGCTACCGCGACTGCCCCATCGATCATCGATGTATGCAGAGGCTGGATGTGGAGCGGGTGGTAGCCGCGGCGGAGACTCTGCTGACCCGATCAGCCTCGACCATCGAGGAAAATGTGCGGCGGATGCCCGCGGTCTTTCTGGACCGGGACGGGACCATCAATGAGGAGATAGGGCCGATCCAACGTCCGGACTCGATAAGACCGATCCCTGAGGCGGCGGAAGCATTAAAACGCCTTGGCGAGGCTGGGTATCTGCGAATCATAGTCAGCAATCAAGCGCGAGTGGCCCGAGGGGACGCAACTGAAGAGTTGGTTGAAGCGACGCATCAACGGCTTCTGCAACTGCTCCAGGCGGATGGGGGAGGAGCGGATGCCTTCTACTACTGTCCTCACCACCCGCGGGAAGGGCGCTTTCCATACCGACGGGACTGCCTGTGCCGTAAGCCGGCCCCCGGGCTGATTCAGCGGGCGGCCTATGAGCGGCAGGTGGACATGGAGCGATCGTACGTCGTGGGGGATAAGGTGAGCGACATGCTGCTGGCGGATCGGCTGGGTCTACCTTCAGTGCTGGTCCTGACAGGCTATGGGCGCGAGTCGTTGGAACGTCTTCATGCGGCGGGGGGTCCAATGCCCACTCATACAGCACAAGATCTACTGGACGCCGCCGAGTGGATTGTGCAAAGGCGCGGCCTGAGATGACCGCTCCGCTGTGGAATGACCCTGTGCCGATGGAACAGGCGCAGCGGATCCTCATCATTAAGCCAAGCTCGCTCGGCGATGTGGTGAATGCCCTCCCGTTCCTCAGCTCGCTCAGGCGACGGTACCCCGATCGGTACATCGCATGGCTGGTAGAGGAGGAAGCGGCAGAGCTACTGCTGGGTCATCCCTTGTTGGATCGGGTCATCGTATCAGGCCGTAGACGATGGCGGCGGGAGGTACGGATGCCCTTCCGCGGGTCGGCGGCGCTGCGAGAGATCGCTGCGCTCATCGCCGAGCTCCGTCAGGGTCGGTATGACCTTGTTGTCGATTTGCAGGGACTGCTGAAGAGCGCCCTCATGGTGATCTGTGCCGGCGCGCGATTTCGGGTCGGTCTCGCGGGCGCCCGCGAGGGGAGCGAGCGCGCGTTAACTCACGTGGTACCGCTTCCACCCGGGCCGCTGCACGCCGTGGACCGGTACCTCGAGGTTGCCAGGTTCCTGGGAGCGGACTCGCTATTAAAGACGTTCGTGTTCCCTTCCCGGCCCGATGACGGGGCGAGGGCTGAGGCGCTCCTGGCTGAGGCAGGGGTAAAGCCGGATTCTTTGGTGATCGCCCTCAATCCTCAGGCGCGTTGGACGACGAAACTCTGGGGAGAGGAGCGGTTCGCGCGTTTGGGGGAGATGTTGGCGCGCCAACATGGGGCCAGGATCCTTGTGATCGGATCGTCCTCGGACCTTCCACTAGCCAGACGTCTGGCAAACGGCATGGACCCAGCTCCGTTTGTGGCGGCGGGCCGGACAGACCTCAAGGTCCTGATCGCCCTTCTGAAGCGAATCGACCTCCTGGTGACGGTCGATTCCGGTCCCATGCACCTGGCAGCGGCGCTCGGAACCCCGCTTATCGCGCTCTTTGGCCCAACCGATCCCCGTCTTATCGGTCCCTACGGAGGTGATGGGGTCGTGCTTCGCGTTCCGCTTCCTTGCAGTCCCTGCTCGAAGAGGCGATGTCAGATCAAAGAGGATCGTTTGTGTATGCACTCGATCTCGGTCGAGCAGGTGGCAGAAGCCGCCTCCACGCTCCTGGCTACAGGCCCGGCATGTCGAGCGGGCAGTGATTGTTCGTAACAGGGTCCGCAGGACGTTATCATGTTGAGAAGGTCGTGAGGAACTGGCGGTGATTCGACGGGCAGTTGTGACCGGCTCGTTCTATCCGGGTACGCCCGAGCGGTTGCGGACGCAGGCCGCCGATCTGATCATAGGGGATCTCCCAAAGGTGCGTGCTATAGGGGCCGTTGTCCCCCACGCCGGCTATATTTATTCCGGTAGAATCGCCGGAGCAGTGTACGCCCGGCTTATCTTTCCTGATGTATTTGTGATGTTGGGACCGAACCACACCGGAGTGGGAGCGGGGGTGGCGATCATCACCGAAGGGAAATGGGAGACGCCCCTGGGACAGGTGCCCATCGATACAGAATTAGCCAAGGCCATCCTACGGAACTCGCAGACCATCGAGGAAGATGATCTTGGGCACCAGCGTGAGCACTCTATCGAGGTGCAACTTCCCCTGCTCCAGGCGTGTGGCCGTCCGTTCTCCTTTGTGCCGATTTGCCTGTTCAGCAGTGAATTTGCCGCCTGTCAGGACGTCGGGTTGGCGGTGGCGCGGGCCATCGCGGAGTCACAGCGATCGGTGTTGATGGTGGCCAGTTCCGACATGAGTCATTACGTGAGTCGGGAACAGGCCAAGGTAAAGGACCGTCTGGCGATCGAGGCCATCTTGGCGTGTGACCCGGAGCGGCTGCATCGAGTTGTCAGGTGGGAGGGCATTACCATGTGCGGATTTCATCCGACGACTGCACTGCTGATCGCGGCAAAAGAACTTGGGGCCACGTCGGCTGAGTTGGTCAGCTACGCAACCTCTGCCGATGT
>JAGWRQ010000262.1 GCA_028869615.1 Candidatus Methylomirabilota bacterium
GTGTATCATACGCTAACTTACACACCTAAGTACTCGTTGATTTTTCCCCGTGTCCCCTGTAGAGTACACTCTACGCATACCCAAAGCACGTCCCTCACCCTTGTGGCAGCCTCATAACGGCGCCATCATGACCAATAGAGCGAGAGTCTGCTCATGAAGATCTGTCTCATCGGTCCCTTTCCCCCACTGCGAGGGGGAATCGCCCACTACAACGCGCAGCTTGGGTTGGAACTGGTCAAGCATCACGAGATTGCGGTCATCTCGTTTTCGCGCCAGTACCCGGCGCTGCTGTTTCCCGGGCGGACCCAGGTCGATCCGGGTCCTCCGCCTACGGGACTCACCGCAGAACCGCTTCTCGACTCTCTCAATCCCCTGAGCTGGATCCGCGCCGGCCGCCGGATAGCCGAGATCAGTCCCGACTTAGTTATCGCCCACTGGTGGAACCCGTTTTTCGGCCCATGTCTCGGAATGACTATACGCGCGGCCAGGAGGCGATCCCGCGCCAGCGTGATCTTCATCTGCCACAATGTTGCTCCGCACGAACCATTTCCCGGAGCAAGCGGACTGACCCAATTCGCCCTGGGCCAGGGCGATGGGTGGCTTGTTCATTCCAAGACCGACCGACGAAATCTGGAATCGCTTCATCTGCGAGACCACACCCTTCTGGTCCCCCAACCTCCAGGGAGAGGGTTCGGAGAGTCGATCGATAAAAAGCAGGCAAAGAGCCGTCTTGGCCTTTCCGGAAATACTCTCCTCTTCTTCGGCCTAATTCGCCGCTACAAGGGGCTGCCACGATTGCTCGAAGCGATGCCCCTCGTTCTCCAAAAGGTGGACTGTACCCTGCTCGTCGTCGGAGAATTTTATGAGGGAAAGAACCACTGCCTGAATCGCATCAACACGCTAGGCCTTACATCGAAGGTCCAGGTCATCGATCGCTTCATTCCGGATGACGAGGTGAGCCTGTACTTTTCCGCCGCCGACCTAGTCGTGCTCCCCTACGAGTCGGCCACGCAAAGCGCCATCGTCCCGATCGCCTATGCGTTCGAGCGGCCGGTGGTGGCCACTCACGTGGGCGGGCTTCCAGAGGTTGTCCGAGACGGTGAAACCGGTCTGCTGGTCGAGCCCCATAATCCAACCGCCTTAGCGGCAGCCATCATTCGCTTTTTTGAAGAGGGGCTGGCGTCTGCATTTAGCCGCAACATTTCGAAGCACAAGCTGTTCTCGTGGGCGGATCTGGCACGTACCCTGGAAATAGTGGCGGATAAGCGCCCCGCACCAGCTCACTGAAATCGGATCACTTGACCAGAATGCTGTCCTTCAGGCGCATCATCGGCCCTTTCACCCAGTCGCCGCACCCGCCCTTCTCCTCACGATTCCACGCCTCGGTGAAGGCATCATATTCCACCCAGTATACTCGGTTGTCGTAGAAATGGACCCTTAGGACCTCTATATGCCCAGGCTTCGCTCCCGGGACCCATCGACCCCAGACCTCCTGCTTAAGATCCATCGGCCCCTGAGAGGCGACGAGCTTTGACACGTGTTCTCGGGTCATGCCCAGCATAAGCGCCTGAAACGCCTGGCGCGTTGGGGTCACTGTTGCCGGCGTCGGCGCTTGTTGCGCGAAGGCCGGAGCTGCTGCGCACAGCATCATCACTGCCAGCAACATCACGCTGGTTGCTCGGATCATGATAGCCTCCTTCTGTCTGGATATGGTTCAGTTGGGGGCGACGCATCCATCGCCCCTACTCCGGCTACGGCGCGAGCCCGGACGGTGATGTCTTCGGAAGCGACTTGAGCAGCGGCTCCACAGACTCGATCCGATGCTCAAACTGCTTCGTGAGCGCCTTGCCCTCTTCTGGGCTGGCGATCACGTGGGGGGTGACCAAGACTAACAACTCAACCTTCGTCACGCTGTCCTTGGTGTTTCGGAAGAGGTAGCCAAGCAGCGGGAGGCGGCTTAAGAACGGGATCCCGGTGTAGGTTTTCTCCACCCGGTTTTGAATGATCCCGCCCAGCACCAGCGACTGGCCGTCC
>JAGWRQ010000263.1 GCA_028869615.1 Candidatus Methylomirabilota bacterium
GTGAATGTGGCGGTCGAGGAACTTCAGCGCGAGTTCGACGCCATCCTTCTCGCTGGAGGGGCCACTGCGCCGCGCGACCTTGCGGTCCCCGGGCGCGAACTGCGCGGGATCCACTTTGCCATGGAGTACCTGACGCTTCAGAATCGGCGCTGCCAGGGTGAGGTCATTCCTGATGAGGCGTTCATCACCGCCAACGGAAAGCGTGTGGTCATCATCGGCGGTGGCGACACCGGCGCCGACTGCCTCGGGACTGCCCACCGTCAGGAGGCGCTGTCCGTCCACCAATTCGAGTTGCTCCCCCAACCACCAGACACCCGGGCGCCGAATAACCCCTGGCCCCAGTGGCCGGTCATCTTCCGTACCTCCTCCGCGCATGTGGAGGGCGGCATCCGCGAGTTCTCGATCTCTACAACCCGCTTCTCCGGAGAAAATGGCCAGGTCCAGAAGCTGCACGCACACAAAGTCGAGATGACCACCGAAAACGGCCGGATGGCCTTCAGACCGATCCCCGGCACCGAGTTCGAGCTGGAAGTGGACTTGGTTCTTCTGGCTATGGGCTTCCTGGGTCCGGAGCGCAGCGGGCTGCTCGGCGAACTCAGCATACGACTCACCGACCGTGGCAACGTCTGGCGAGATCAGGACTGGATGACCAGCGCGCCTGGCGTCTTTACGGCCGGCGATATGCAGCGCGGCCAATCGTTGATCGTCTGGGCTATCGCCGAAGGCCGCAGCGCCGCCCGCGGCATCGACCGCTACCTCATGGGCCATTCCGCTCTCCCCGCCCCCCTCCGCTAAACTCAGTTGTGCATTCCGTGCTACCGGACGACGCGGATGGCAAACCAACCGGATCGGAGCGCGAATCCAGTGGTAGTATCTACTCCGTCTGTCTCGGATATCGCTGAGCCGCCGTGGCAACGGAGGCGCATGGCCTATCTCGCCAGAATTTGCTCACTGCTGAGATCTTTCACAGCTCTGACCGCTATCACAGGCCTATTCGTATCGGGAGCGAGCCGAGCCGACGTCGGCACCACCATGCAGAGAGTTGTTGCTACCCCTGCTACGCTCGCCGGCCAGCTGCTGGTTGCCAAGGATGAACTGCGGGACCCGCGATTCTTCCACTCCGTAATCTACATCGTTCACCATGACGCGGGGGGCGCAATGGGCCTCATCGTGAATCGACCGATCGGAGAGACGGCCTTGTCCGAACTCCTGGAACAAGCCGGGCTGGAAAGCACAGGGGTGAGCAAGCAGATCCGCGTGCACTTTGGAGGGCCGGTCGAACCTGGACAGGGATTCGTCCTGCATACGGCGGACTACACGATCGAGGGCACCGAGGTAGTGGCAGACGGCCTCGCCGTAACGGCAAGGCCCGAGATTTTCCGCGCCATAGGCGCGGAGACCGGTCCGCGCCGGAGTCTCTTCGCACTGGGTTATGCCGGCTGGGCCCCCGGCCAGCTCGAAACCGAAATCAAGGCCGGAGCCTGGGAAATCGTCCCGGCCGATGAAGCGCTCGTGTTCGATGAGCACGCCGAGACGAAGTGGAAGCGCGCCATGGCCCGACGGACGATCCGTCTCTGATTTTCCCAGCAAGCTCTGTCTCCCATCGATCGCGGCATCGCCGCGCCAGACCGCGATGAGAAGCAGAGTCAATCTCCATGCATGATAACTCTACGCCGCAGCCCCCGATTTGTAATCCTGTCAAACATGGGTAACACCTTCGCCCTCCCGCCCCCGCCTTTCGCAGGCGCTCCAGCGGCGTCAGCCCGCCGTGACCACCATGCGGCCGAGCCATATTATAGAACTAATTGAAGCGGCGGTGTCGCGTCGTGAGCTCCGCGAGACTCCGACACCGCCCCACCCGATAGAACTCTGACCCGCCCCCAGTTGTTGTACCACCCTCAATGTTAGTCATGCGCACATCGATTGGGGTGCGATCACCTCTGGAGCGGGGAGCCGATAGAGCCCAGCGCGCTATGTGGGCGAACCTGATGATACGCCTGCCGCCA
>JAGWRQ010000061.1 GCA_028869615.1 Candidatus Methylomirabilota bacterium
CGCGCAGTTCGCGCCCGGGGACCGCAAGGTCGCGCGGCGCAGTGGCCCCTCCAGCGAGAAGGATGGCGTCGAACTCGCGCTGAAGTTCCTCGACCGCCACATTCACCCCAACGTTTGCCTGAACACGGAATTGAACCTCTTCCTTAGTCATCTGATCAAGCCGCCGGTCCAACACCCGCTTTTCCAGTTTGAACTCCGGAATCCCGTAGCGCAACAGGCCGCCGATCCGGTCGGCCCGTTCGAAGACCGTCACCCAATGACCGGCGCGGTTGAGCTGCTGGGCCGCCGCAAGCCCTGCCGGACCCGAGCCCACGATCGCCACTTTTTTTCCGGTGCGTAGCGTGGGAGGTTCCGGCTTGATCCATCCGGCCTCAAAGGCGTGCTCGATGATGGCCAGCTCGATCGCCTTAATCGTCACAGGGTCGTTATTGATCCCAAGAACACATGAGCCCTCGCAGGGCGCCGGGCAGGCGGTCCCGGTAAATTCCGGGAAGTTGTTGGTAGCGTGCAGGCGCTCGATGGCGTCCCGCCAACGGTCGCGGTAGACCAGATCATTCCAGTCCGGGATGATATTGCCAAGCGGGCAGCCTTGGTGGCAGAACGGGATACCGCAGTCCATGCAGCGCGCCCCCTGCCGCCTCAGCACCTCTGTCGGCCACGGCAGCATCACCTGCTGCCAGTCTTTGATCCGCTCTTCGACCGGCCGGTATGGTTGCTTTTCGCGCTTGAACTCGATGAAACCGGTTGGCTTACCCATGGGCGCCCATCATCACCGCCTGTTCCCAGGGGATCCCTTCAGTCTCAGCGCGTTTCATTGCTTTCATCGCCCGTTTGTAGTCTTTTGGTATCACCTTGACGAACTTCGCCTCCATTGCCTGCCAGCTTCCGAGGATCCGCTCAGCCACCGTGCTGCCGGTATAGCGGAGGTGGCGGCGCAGTAGCTCCTTGACCTCCTCAATCTCCTCCTCGGCATCCAAGGCTTCCAGATCAACCATGCTGAGATTGCACCGGGTCTTAAAGTCGCCGGCTTCGTCCAGGACGTAGGCCACGCCGCCGGACATCCCGGCGGCGAAATTCCGCCCGGTGTGACCGATGACCACCACACGGCCGCCGGTCATATACTCGCAGCCGTGGTCGCCGACCCCCTCTACTACCGCATGGGCCCCGCTGTTGCGCACCGCGAATCGCTCGCCGGCGACCCCACGAAGATAGACCTCACCCTTTGTGGCGCCGTACAGCACCACGTTGCCGACCAGAATATTCTCTTCAGGGACGAACGTCGCCTGACGAGGGGGGAAGACAATGATCTTACCGCCCGACAGCCCTTTCCCCAGGTAGTCGTTGCTGTCGCCCTCCAGGGCCAGCGTGATCCCTTTGGGGATGAAGGCACCGAAGCTTTGCCCGGCCGACCCGGTGAAGTGGATCCGGATCGTGTCCTCCGGCAGGCCGTCGCCCCCGTAGCGACTGGTCACCTGGGAGCCCAGGATGGTGCCGACCGTGCGGTTGACATTCCTGATCGGCAGGCGCAGACCCACCGGCTCACGCCGCTCGAGCGCGGGTTCACAGAGCGGGACGATGGTGGTCATGTCCAGCGACTGTTCCAGGCCATGATCCTGCTCTCGCACCTTACGGATGGCCACCTCAGGCTCGACCTCCGGGCGATAGAGGATCGACGAGAAGTCCAGTCCCTTGGCCTTCCAGTGCTCCACCGCCTTCTTCATGTCGAGTCTATCCACGCGACCGATCATCTCATCGATGGTGCGGAAGCCAAGTTCCGCCATCAGCTCGCGCACCTCGGCTGCGATGAAGCGGAAGAAGTTTTCGACATACTCCGGCTTGCCGGAGAAGTTCTTTCTCAGCTCTGGATCCTGCGTGGCGATCCCAACCGGGCAGGTATTCAGATGGCAGACGCGCATCATGATACAGCCTGATACGACCAGCGGCGCCGTGGAGAAGCCAAACTCCTCGGCGCCCAGCAGCGCGGCGATGACGACGTCGCGCCCGGTCTTCATCTGACCATCGACCTGGACGGCAATCCGATCCCGGAGCTTGTTCATCACCAGCACCTGCTGGGTTTCGGCCAGTCCCAGTTCCCATGGCAGGCCGGCGTGCTTGATGGAACCCAGCGGGGAAGCCCCCGTCCCCCCATCGAATCCGGAGATCAAGACAACATCGGAAAAGGCCTTGGCCACCCCGGCCGCGATCGTCCCAACTCCAACTTCTGCTACTAATTTGACGTGAATACGCGCACTTAGATTACTATTCTTCAAGTCATGGATGAGCTGTTTCAGATCCTCAATGGAGTAGATGTCGTGGTGCGGCGGCGGCGAGATGAGGCCCACGCCAGGGGTTGAATGCCGCACCTTGGCGACCCAGGGATAGACTTTTGCGCCGGGGAGTTGGCCGCCCTCACCAGGCTTACTGCCCTGCGCCATCTTGATCTGCAGGTCGGTGGCATTGACCAGGTACTCGCTGGTGACCCCGAAGCGGCCGGAGGCCACTTGCTTAATGGCGCTGCGGCGCCAGTCGCCGTTGGGATCCGGCGTGAAGCGAGCGGGATCTTCGCCTCCCTCTCCGGTATTCGATCTGGCGCCCAGCCTGTTCATGGCAATGGCCAGCGTCTCGTGGGCCTCCTGGCTGATGGAGCCGTACGACATGGCCCCGGTGGCGAAGCGCTTGAGGATCGACTCGACGGGCTCAACCTCTTCGATCGGAATCGGCTGCTCGGCGCGCTTGAGCTCGAACAGCCCCCGGAGGGTACACAGGTTCTGGCTGTTATTGTTGACCAGCGTGGTGTACTCCTTGAAGATGGTGTATTGGCCGGTTCGTGTAGAGTACTGAAGCTTCGCGACCGTCTCGGGGTTCAGGAGATGATACTCGCCGTCTCGCCGCCACTGATATTCACCGCCCCACTCAAGGTTTGGCTCACCGACGGGTCTGTCGGGGAAGGCCTTGCGATGGCGGAGGATCACCTCTTCGGCAATCCCATCGATCCCGATGCCGCCGATTCGGGAGGCGGTCCACGTGAAGCACCGGTCGACGAACGCCTTATCCAGCCCGATCGCCTCGAAGATCTGGGCGCCACGGTAGGATTGGATCGTGGAGATCCCCATCTTGGAGATCACCTTCAGGACGCCCTTATTGAGCGCCTTGATATAGTGCTTGACGGCCTTCTTGTGGTCCATCCCGGGCAGCAGCCCCTCGCGGATCATATCGTCGAGGCTCTCGAAGGCCAGGTACGGGTTGATGGCGCCCGCGCCGTACCCGATGAGCAACGCTGCATGGTGGACCTCGCGCGGCTCGCCGCTCTCGACCACCAGCCCGACACGCGTCCGGGTCCCTTCCCGGACCAGATGGTGATGGACGCCGGCTGTGGCCAGGAGGGCTGGAATCGGCGCCAGTTCCTTACACACACCCCGGTCGGACAGGATGAGGAAGGTATAGCCATCCGCAATAGCCCGGCTCGCCTTGCGGCACAGCTCCTCCAGCGCCTGCTGGAGGCCCTTGCCGTCTTCGGCCACCGGGAACAGCATCGGCAGCGTAATCGACCTGAAGCCAGGTAGATCCATATAGCGGATCCGCGCCAACTCCTCGTTGTCCAGGACCGGCGTCTTCAATTTGATCTGCCGGCAGCTTTCAGGCTCCGGCTTGAGCAGGTTCCGTTCCGGTCCGATGGTGGTCGCCATCTGAGTGACCAGTTCTTCCCGGATTGCGTCCAGCGGGGGGTTGGTCACCTGGGCGAAGAGCTGCTGGAAATAGTCGTAGAGCAGACGCGGGCGGTTGGAGAGGACGGCAAGCGGCGTGTCGGTCCCCATGGAGCCGACCGGCTCCTCACCCTTCAAGGCCATCGGCCCGATCAGGATACGCAGGTCTTCGTGAGTGTAGCCAAAGAGCTGCTGCCGCTGTAGCACCGTCTCGTGATCCGGTTCGTGGACATGATGGGGCGCCGGCAGCTCCTCCAGCGGGATCAGATTCGCATCGAGCCACTCCCGATACGGATGCTCGGTGGCAAAGGCATGCTTCAGCTCGGTATCGTCGATGATCCTCCCCTGGGCGGTGTCCACCAGGAAAATCCTGCCGGGGTGCAGGCGCTCTTTGATCAGCACATTCTCGGGCGGGATGTCCAATACCCCAACCTCTGATGCCATGACGACCAAGCCGTCCTTTGTGACGTAGTAACGCGACGGGCGCAGTCCGTTCCGGTCCAGCACCGCCCCGATCACCGTCCCGTCGGTAAAGGCAATCGAGGCCGGCCCATCCCAGGGCTCCATCAGGCAGCCGTGATACTCGTAGAAAGCCTTACGCTCCTCGCCCATCGATTCGTGACCGCTCCAGGCCTCCGGGATCATCATAAGGATGGCGTGGGGGAGGGGACGGCCGGCCATTACCAGGAACTCCAGGACGTTGTCGAAGATCGCCGAGTCGCTCCCACCCTCAAGCGCGATCGGAAAGATCTTCTTGAGGTCGGGCAGCAGTTCGGATTCGCACAGCGCCTCGCGAGCGCGCATCCAGTTGATGTTGCCGCGCAGCGTGTTGATCTCGCCGTTGTGGGCCATGTACCGGTAGGGGTGGGCCAGCGGCCAGGAGGGGAAGGTGTTGGTCGAGAAGCGCTGGTGGACAAGCGCCAGCGCCGATTCGACGGCCGGGTCCATGATGTCCGGGAAGATCGTCTCGATCTGATCCGCCGAAAGCATCCCCTTGTAGATCAGCGTATTTGAGGAGAGGCTTGGCAGATAGAAGAGCTTCCGCTGCGACAGAGCCGAGCTGTAGACGACATGCTCGACCTGCTTGCGGATTACGTAGAGCTTCCGTTCGAACGCCCGGTCGTCCTGGATAGCAGGGTTGCGGCCGATGAAGATTTGCTTGAAGGCCGGCTCGGCGGCCTTGGCGCTGGGGCCGATCAGCGAGTCGTCGGTCGGCACGTCTCGCCACCCCAGGAGCGTCTGTCCCTCTTCCAAGATCAGATCCTCGAAGATCGCCTGGCATTTTGCGGCCTGCGAAGGGTCAGTAGGCAGGAAGACCAGTCCGGCGCCGTAGTGTCGCGGAGCGGGCAAGGTGATCCCGATCTTGGCGCACTCGCGGGCGAGGAAGGTGTGGGGCATCTGAATAAGGATGCCGGCCCCGTCGCCCGTGTTCGGCTCTGCGCCGCACGCGCCGCGGTGCAGCAGGTTCTTCAGAACCGTCAGCGATTGCTGGATAACGGTGTGGGACTTGCGACCTTTGATGTCCACCACGAAGCCCACGCCGCAGGCGTCATGCTCGTAGGTCGGATCGTAAAGGCCCTGTCGAGGCGGGATACCGTAAGGGGTCACAGACATCGAATCCGTCTGGTCAGTCACACAATTCTCCTTCTACTTTTTTGTAGTCGATCAATGATGAATATTACCAAATATAGCTGAAACCGCATGGTAAGTCACGTGAAATACAGCCAAACTGAGCAAGAGGAAATGTCCTCCTTCGCGAGTCCCCCGGAAGACGAGGAGTAAAATTGGCGGCGACGATCCCCAAGCAGAATGGGTATAGGTTGATAGCGTTCTTCGACCCCGCTGTCAAGCAGAAAGTCGTGGAGTCGCGGAAGGTCGAGAACACTCGGCGCAAGGCGCCTCACAGATGGGCCTGCCTTGCATCTCGAAATGCGTCGTTGCTGTATAATATAGATAATGACGAACAATTGGCTCACAGTTGCGAGCAGTGGCATGAAGGCCAATATCGCTCGGTTTATCATCACCCTGAGACATCGGCGTGAGTTGGTGGGCGAACTGAAAAAGATCGCCCAGCCGGCCGCGCCGATCCTGTCGATTCTTTTTCTCCTTGCCTTTCCCATCGTGTCCGGCGGGTTGCTTGCCCTGTATCTGAACGGCTTCTTCACATGGCCGGATTTCTCGCGGATACAGGACCGCCGTGAAACGAGCGTTCTGTACGCAGAGGACGGCGAAGCACTGAGAGAGTACTGTACCTATTGTCGTGAGATAGCCACGCTGGACGAGATGGGACACTTCTCAAAGCTGGCGGTACTAGTCGAAGACAAAGCGTTTGAAAAGCGGCTGACACCGGTCAGCAGTCGCGGCGTCATGCGGGCGTTGTGGCAGGATCTCAAGACTCTGAGCCTCCAGCAGGGAGGATCGACCATTACCCAGCAGGTTGCGCGCATACTGTTTGCGGAAGAGGAACTGCGACATGAGCAGGAGAGCAAGGCGTTGAGCGCCAAATTATGGCGGAAGGGGAGAGAGTTGTGGTTCTCGATGCTGCTTGAGGGACACGTGGACCGGCAGAAAATCCTCGAGCTGTACCTCAACAATGTCTTTTGTGGACACGGACGATACGGGGTCAAAGCCTGCAGCCAGTACTACTTCCACAAAGAGCCGGCCGAGCTGTCGATTGCAGAAGCCGCGATGATGATCGGGACCTGGCGGGCCCCGCAGCACTCTCCCTTCATCAACCCGAAAGAGGCGTTGAAGCTTCGGGGAAGGGCGCTCGAGCAACTCGCCGACGAGAAGGTCATTACCAAAGCGCAAGCGAAAGAATGGCAAAAGCTGCCACTCCCCCAGCGACAAGAGCGTGACCAATGCCGTGCGCTCCATGCCGCCGAATTCGTTCGACGACGGGTCGTTCAGACCACGCGTCTGGTCGATCAAGGGCTCAAGGTGCATACCAGCATCAACTGTAGCTGGCAGCGAGCAGCGGCCGAGGCCCTCCATGAGTCGATGGGGGTTATGAAGGCTCGGAATCCCGCGTTGACGGATTTGTGGGGGGTCGCCATCCTCATCGATGCCAGGACCGGGGCGATTAAAGTCTTTGCACAGGAGCCGACCTTTCAGGAAAATGAATATCTGCTGAACCAGATCAAGCGACACTGTGGGTCGGCCTGTAAACCGTTCTTCTATGCGACATGGATTCTGAAAGGTGGGAGACTCTCGTGTCAAGACCAGGGTTCAGGGCCCTGCCAATTGGACGATTCCTACGGTACCGCGGACGGCAAGTCGGCGCTCTCGCTCGCCATGGGCAGGGGCCGCAGGCACCGTATCCAGAACTTCCCCTATGAATCACTCGCACGATATGCGGGTATCAGTGAGCCGATCCGTTGCCTCGCCGAATCACGAAACGCCTGCACGATGAGCGCGATCAGGGATGTTCGAAGTGCCGTCCGAGGCTCGCGCGTGCCGAGACTTGTCTACAAGGAGGAGATACTCGGGCTCATGGCCCGGTTGGGTATACACCTACCCACGATGGATCCGGAACGCGCCGGGCGAGAGGGGATCGAGCTTATAGCGCCCGAGGTGGCACAACGGTTCGGGCTTCCCGAGCACACCATCGATCCAGGGCTCACAGTTGCGATAGGGTCGATTGATGTCTCGCCCCTTGATATGGCCGTTGCCCTGGCCGGGCTCATGGGGAGCCGGGTCGAGCCCTACGCGGTTGAGGAGATCGAGGGACCATCCGGCGATGTGGTGTACGATACCATGCCGAAAGCGCCTGACAATGTCTTTCAGAACGTGGTTGAGGAAGAGATGACTGCAAGGCTTCACTTGGAAAAGGTGCGGAACGGCTCTAGCAGCGCACTGACGGTTGAAGAAAAGAAACAGATTGAGGCAGACGCAAAACGAGAGGCTGAAACGCTGGTGCTGGCGATAACCCGTGGGCTTCGTGCGCCTATCGAGCTTGCGCACGGGACCGGGAAGCTTGTGACAACAGGTGATCCGGGGCGAGGTATCCCGAAGCTGGACTTCCCGGTAATGGGTAAGACCGGTACCGCCACCAACGAGGAAGGGGAAACAACGGACAACTGGTTCTACGGCTGTTCACCTTCCTACTGCATGGCGGTGTGGATCGGACGGGAAAAGAAGCTACCCATGGAAACAATGGTTGAGACGCCCGGTGGCCGGAACGTCAGAGTCCAAGAGACTGGAGGTCGCAATGCGCTGCCCGTATTTATCAAAACGATGAAGGCAGTCTACGAGAATCGCCCCACAGAGACATTTCCTGAGGCGACGGACCCGAAGAAACCGTTTCTGTTCTCCCTGCCGCCATCACCCTCTCCCCTCGTGATACCGGAAGGGGAGGCGGGCGCTTCGCATAGCACAGAACACGTTGAAGAAGATACGGTTCCGGGTGGCCGAGATGGCTTCTAGTCATAGAGGGAAGCGCGAGGAGATTTCAAGGATGAGGAATGGGGATGTTTGGAGCAGTGGCAGAATGTGGATTACGTGTGTAGTCGTAATCCTGTCCGCGTTTCTCCCGACCGGTCATCAGGCGTCGGCTCAGCCCACGCTCTTGGAAAAGATTCAAGCGGCTCGGAATCGACTGGATGGGCTGGAACTGAACCATCAGATCATCATAATCCGAGAGGCTGTTCCCGTTGCGAGGCGATCAAAAGAGCAGGGACGAAAATCTGCTGTCCGCTACGTAAAGCATCGGGCGTTGATACGAGACGTGGCGGTGGTGGGGCTGAATCTTAAAACCGGGGAGTTGAAGGATTTCACGTTTCAGGAAACTGTTCTGCTTGAACGTAAGAACCACTCTCACGTGAAGCCTCCTCAAGTCATCGCTGAAGAGAACAACTGTAAGTTAATCTGGCGCGGCGGCAGCCGTTGGGGCTTTAACAGGGATCTGCTGCTCACCTGCAATGGTGAAGATTTTGTCATCATCAACCTGACGATGTGGACGTCGCGTACAGCGCGCACCGTGGTGGTTGACCCCAAAACCGGTACGCGGGCATGCCGTCAAGGCCCAGCAGAGCTGCTTATCGGTTCCTATGTCCCTTATTCTTCAGAGCTTCATACGGCAGACGTTGCAGAAGAGGGGCGCAGGTATCTGGAAGAGACAATCCTCCAAGCCCTTCAAGATCTGGACGACCTCAATGTGACATCCAAGACGTTTACTGAACAGAACCTCAGTGAACTGGCCTCCATTGACTTCATCCACGCGCTGCTTGTTGATGAGCATATGGATCCGGACGAATTCACAACAAATGACAAAAACGGGATGCTATCCTGGCTCATTGAGAAGTATTGGGTGGAGGTCGCCATCAACCAGGACTCAGCGTTCAGGATGAGCGTCTCTCCCGCCGGGGCAGTGGGCATCAGCCAGTTTATCTGCCCTACCTACGCGCGGATTCTTGACGAATCTCCAGAAGTGAAGCTTGACCCAGTGTTTGTACATGGCATGCAAGACCATGTCAATGCCGTTAAGGCTTCAATAACCCTTTTTGACTCCGACATGTCATCTTGGTGGACTCCGACGGTCAGGAAAATCTGTTCTGTGTCCGCCGAAATGCTCGAAGACTGCTGGGCCGCTTCCTATAACGGAGGTCCCAACAGATTGAATAGGGTGATTGCAAGGCGCGGGAAGGAGTGGGTTAAAAAAGAATCTATGATTCGGAATAGGCGGCGCTACTTTGCCTCCCGACTGAAAGAGGAAACCGATACCTATCTCGCCAAGCTTCGCAGCATACGGGAGTATCTCCTAACCCTCCAAAAGAACGATCCCACCGATTCCAGGTTGTCTCGGCAATGGGGTGTACAGATATCACGTCATCCTTCAACCCTTTTACAAGGTCAGATCCAGTAGATGTGCTGAGCTGTTCTTCCCGAAGGCTTGGGCAGCTTACCCCGCTACCTTGTCAAGGAAGTCAAGCAGGGCGCGGTTGAACTCGTCCGGTTGCTCCAAGTTGCACAGATGAGAGGCCGGGCTCAGTATGGCCAGCTCAGAGGAAGGTAGTGCCGCCTGAATGTCTCGAGCCATGGCAACCGGTGTGCCTGGATCGCCTTTGCCCGCGATGACGAGGGCCGGACAGCGAACCTCCCGGAGCCGATCGGTGACGTCGATGGTGGGGATTGCGTGGCAGCAGCCGATATATCCCTGCGGAGGCGTGTTCCGAATCATGGTGTGCACCCGGTCCATGACATCCGGTTGGTGTTCCCGGAAAGACGGGGTAAACCAGCGCTGAATTGCAGGCTCCACCATCGGCTCTACCCCATTCGCTTCCACCGTGCGGATCCGCTCCACCCAGGCCGACCGCGCGGCCGCCGGGTAGTGGCTGGTGGTGGAGCAGAGGACCAGACTCTGGAGCAGCATGGGGTACTTTAGCGCAAAAATCTGGCCGATCATCCCGCCCATCGAAATTCCCACGAGGTGCGTCTGCCTGACGCCAAGCCCGGTGAGCAGACCGTACAGGTCGTCAGCCATCTGTTCAAGGCTATAAGGGCCGGGCGGCGCGCTGGTGTGACCGTGTCCTCGCATATCATACCTGAGTACCCGGTAGCGCCCACTGAGCGCCTGAGCCTGCTTGTCCCACAGGGAAAGGTTGCACCCGAGGGCATGGCTCATGGTCACCACCGGGCCCTCGCCCTCAATTGTGTAGTGGATATCGATGCCGTTGGCCGTAATCTTCATCCTGCCTCCTGTTGCGACACCAGCGACGATTGTGATGGCTCTATTGACACACTCAGGATACGGCAACGGTTATTCATGCAGTAACGCATGCGTCAGCCGCGCGCGCGGAGGAACTTCCGACTGCCCC
>JAGWRQ010000062.1 GCA_028869615.1 Candidatus Methylomirabilota bacterium
TTTCGAGGAGGAGCAGTGGCGCGTCGATCTCGTCGGTCTGCAGCGATGCTATTAGCTAAAAAGACGGTCGGCAATCTGGTCCGGTCAAGGGGCTTAATTTTGATTATACAACGTCGTATACGACATAAATGGTCTGCTTGGCAAGGAGGGAGAGATGATTCGAGTACGGTTAAGCGATCCCAATTGCCCAAGTGATGCCCCTTTCAGGTTCAGGATAGGCGACAGGGTTGCCTGGAAGAAAGGGGATGATGCGCCGGGTTTGGACAGTGTAGGTGTAGTTGTCGAGGGGGTTTGGGAGCATTGGGTAGCTGGTGGATCCGGCGTGGTTTGGTATCGTGTGCAGCGGGAGAAGGACAAACTTTACTACAAGGTTCATCACTCGCGCTTGGTTGGGTTGTAATGAAAATTGGCCGAGGGTAGACATGAGGAAGTGGGAGTACAGCGTACAGTATCTGTGGCCCGCTGATCTCAAGGCTGCGGTGCGACAGCAGGCTATAAGCCAAGCGGCTCTGTTGAAGATAAGCAATCCAGAAGTACCTGATCCGAAGGAAGTTGTGGAAGTCATGGCGAATATCGAGAGTGTTCAGAATAATATGAATGAGATGGGCAAGCAGGGTTGGGAAGCATTTAGTGTGATTCAACAAAAGAGTGGTTGGTGGGTGGTTTATAGACGACCTTTGCTTTCTTAAGATCGATCTTGATTTTGGTTATATAACGTCGTATAAGACATATTATGTCAACTATAATATTTCACTTGAATAATTATGAGGAGGTACGTTCTTAGTGCTGTTTGCTACTACTCTGCGGGAGCGTGACTCCAACTTACGGTACGGCGGGTTGATCTAGGCAGGAAAAAAGGTAACAGCGAAGGGCTTCACCTCACATCTTGTATTTCCCGAAATCCTCCGGCTTCAGATTCTCAAGCCACTCCTTCCATTTATCGGTTTCTTCCTTCTCTTCTGAGACCTCAATGTTCTTGGCTTGCGCCACGACGTTCTCGGCAACAAAGATCGGAGCATTTGTGCGGAGAGCCAATGCAATGGCATCGCTTGGTCGAGAGTCGATCTTGACGACGCTGCCGTTATGATTCAGATCGATGGTCGCGTAGAACGTATTCTCCTTAAGGTCATTAACAGTAATCTGCTGAACGGTGATGCCCAAGCCGTCCAGGATATTTTTGAGAAGGTCGTGAGTCATGGGTCGAGGCGTCGATACCTTTTCGAGTTCCAATGCAATAGCATTCGCTTCAAAGATCCCAACCCATATCGGCAGAGCGCGACGCTCATCCGGATCCTTTAAGATCACAATCGGCATATTCGTGATCGGATCCAGCGCAATGCCGCGCACCGTCATCTTGATGAACATCGTGCTCTCCTTACGACACAGCCTTATAGAAAACAGGAGCGAGTTTCCGATACGTTACAGCCAACTCTTCAGGGATAACCTTCGTGTGTGCGACGATCGGCATAAAATTCGTATCGCCGTTCCAACGCGGAACGATATGTAAGTGAAGATGATGTTCGACGCCGGCTCCCGCAGCCTTACCCTGATTCATACCCATATTGAATCCATCGGGATTCATAGTCTCACTCAGAAGCGATGTGCTTCTCGCAGCCTCTTGGACGAGCTCAATCCGCTCTTCCGCAGACAGTGCTTGCAGATTGCCGAGATGCCGATATGGAGCGATCATTATATGTCCGGGATTGTATGGATAGAGATTCATCTGGATAAAGACGAACTTCCCACGATACAGGATGAGATGCTTTTCGTCTTGCTGGGTTGCGGGCGCCTCACAAAATATACAGCCGGAAGGCCATGCGTTCTCCACATACACCATTCTCCACGGTGCCCATAGCGTTTCCATCAAGCAGCAATCTATACCTATAAGAGTCTTTGATCCTCCACCAACGTCAGCGCAACTTGCTAAGCATTCAACCTACTTAAATCTAACATCCAATCCTCGTCGTCGCAAGATGTTTTTACGACGTTGCAATCATGATAATGAGCGGATTTCGTGAAATCGAGTTCGTCGGCTAAAAAAGGGGCGCAGCCATACGGGTCTCATCGAGGCCAATCCAGGCAGTATCAAACTCTTCGTGTGGCTTCAGAATCTCGGGAACGTCATGGTGGGGCTCACGCAGCGAGCGCCCTTTACGAACGCGGTAGCCGCCTTCAAGATCAGGACTAGCTGTCGATGAGTTGCCTCAACTCTTTGCCCGGCTTGAAGAAAGGAATGCGCTTTGAGGGAACGTGGACCGGTGCGCCGCTTTGCGGATTACGACCCTGCCGTGCGCGCCGTTGCCTCGTACGGAAGCTCCCGAAGCCGCGGAGTTCCACCTTTCCGTCATTTTTTGAAGCAAGCGCCTTCGAGATGCTGTCGAAGATAGTATCAACGACAACTTCGGTATCCTTCTTGGTTAAGCACATCTGGGCGGCAACCAATTCTACTAAGTCGGCCTTTGTCATGACTGGCAACTCCTCCACATTCAGGAACTTCATCAGCCAAATATGTTGTGACGATCCAATTACCAGAGAAGATAGTTTACAGAGAGTGTCGAGGGTGGATAGATCGGCAAAGCGATATCAAACAGACTCAAGCCGCTACGTAGTAGATCAATAAGGAAAAGCCTCCGTTTTCGCTCTTGAATGACGGTCGGTTTCCCTGGAATCCCAGCCATGGCCCCTGCCCGTTCAATCGCATCCTGAAGGTTGCCAAGTTGGTCTACCAATCCAAACGATTGCGCCTCTCGCCCACTGAAGATCCGCCCGTCTGCCATAGCCTCGACCTTTTTACGATCTATTTGCCTGCCCTTGGCCACCACATCTATGAACTGGTTATGGACATCATCCAGCATGCCTTGAAGGATTTGGCGCTCGGCATCGGTCATCTCTCGGGTGGGAGAAGCAAGATCCTTGTGCGCCCCGCTCTTCACGACCACGGACTTCACGCCGATTTTTTGCATGAGACCGGAGATGTTGGGAATCTGAAGCAGAACTCCTATACTGCCGGTGATAGAGCCGGGATTAGCCACAATCAGATCCGTCGCACTCGCGATATAGTATCCGCCTGACGCCGCTACGCTCCCCATGGAGGCAACGACGGGTTTCTTATCGGTCTTACGAGTCTTGAGAATCTCTTCATAGATTTCCTGAGAGGGTGCCACCCCGCCCCCCGGACTGTTAATCCTGAGGACAATAGCCTTGACAGATGGATTCGTTCGGTGTTTGTCGAGCTGTTCGATCACCTCTTTTGAATCCAGGATAACCCCTTCGACTGCGATCAGCGCGACCTTGCTTCCGCCAAATCGCTCCCATCTACCAAGCGAGAAGGCCACGCCGAACAGGAGCAGCAGGCTCACGAACACCGCAAGGCTGACAGCCAGCCAAGTTCGTTTCATCGCCCAGCTCGCCTCTACGAAACCTCGATTCCCTCTTCCTGGCGATCTGATGAGTGCTGATCGGGGGAAGCCTGATCGGGTGTCCGGCTCGAGGCGTCCTGGCTATCCAGGTAGGCGCGAAGGCTCAGCCCGAGCTTGCGCTCGTTGGCATCCAACTTGATGATCTTGAGAGTAAGCTCTTGGTCAATGGAGACCACATCCTCGGGCTTCGCTACCCGTTCATGACCCAGTTCAGAGATATGGAGGAGCCCTTCTACCCCGTCTTCCAATTCGACGAACGCCCCGAAATCAGTCAGACGAACCACCTTGGCTTTCACGTCCATGCCGACGTGGTACTTATCAAGGACGGTAGATTGCCAGGGGTCGGGCTGGCTCTGCTTGAGGCCGAGGGAAATTCGACGATTCGTTTTATCGGTGTGCAGGACAACCGCCTCAACTTTGTCCCCTCGCTTCAAGACCTCAGAAGGATGGCGGATTCGCTTGGTCCAAGACATATCGGACACGTGAATCAGTCCGTCTATCCCTTCGTTCAACTCAACGAACGCGCCAAAGTCGGTAAGGTTCCTGACGACCCCTTCGACACGCGTCCCCACGGGGTAGCTTTCCTCGATCGACAACCATGGGTTTGGTTCGATCTGGCGAAGCCCCAGAGAGATCCGCTTATTAAGCTTATCCACATCCAAGACCACAACCTCTATAGAGTCCCCGACCGAGACGACCTTGGATGGGTGTTTAACTCGCTGAGTCCAGGACATCTCAGAGATATGAACCAGCCCCTCGATCCCCTCGGCGAGCTCAACGAAGGCGCCATAGTCGGTCAAACTGATGACCTTACCGCGAACACGGGAGCCGACAGGAAACCGCTGATCGACATCCTCCCACGGGTCCTTCGAGCGCTGCTTATGGCCAAGTGATACCCGTTCCGCCGCCCGGTCGAACTTGAGAACCACGACCTCGATCTCGTCGCCGACGGTGAAGAGTTCAGAGGGATGACCGACGCGGCCCCAGGACATATCGGTGATATGAAGCAACCCGTCCAATCCGCCGAGATCGATGAACGCGCCGTACTCAGTAATATTCTTGACCTTGCCCCGTATAATTTTCCCCTCTTCCAACGATTGCAAGGTCCTTTCCTTGAGGGTTCGCCTCTCTTCTTCAAGCAGCTCTCGCCTGGACAGGACGATGTTGCCTCGGCGCTGGTTTAACTTTATCACTTTCATCGGAAAGCTCTTACCGATCAGCTTGTCGAGATCACGGACCGGTCGCAGATCAACCTGAGAACCCGGTAAAAAGGCCCTGACACCAACATCCACCGTCAGGCCCCCTTTGGTGCGGCCCAGGATCATTCCTGTGATTACTTCACCCTTCTCATAGGCTCGCCGGATATCGTCCCAGATCTTGGTCTTCTCCGCCTTTTCTCTCGAGAGGACAATGAGGCCGTCGCTATCCTCTTTCTGCTCCAAGTAGACATCGACAGTATCGCCAACCTTGACCGTGACTTCTCCGGAGGGCGTCTGGAACTCCTTGATGGGTATGGTCCCTTCAGACTTATAGCCGATGTCGATCAGGACCATATCGTTCCTGATTTCCAGCACACTCCCCCTAACGATCTCCCCCTCAGTGATTTCCCGCAGGCTCTGGGCGTACAGCTCAACCAATTCCTGTTCCTGGGACTGCTCCTGAGCGGGGATCTTACGATCCAGCGTGTCCGTCGATGTGTTAACAGCCTCTTCTAACTTGTCCGTCTCAGACATCATACCCTTTAGTTCCTCCTTTTGATAAGATACCCACCCTCTTCATGTGGGTTCATTGATGCCTCGCTTCTTTATCGACATAGCCTCTCCTGTTGCGTAAGTCCGATTGACTCCTGATCGAGAACCGCTCGCTGACCAGGTCTTAAGAGCGGCGATTTTCTCCATAATTATTTGGCTGAATATCACGGCTTGACCCTGTGCCTTCTCCACCTCTTCCTCGGCAAACCGACATGGCGCCCCGAATTGCACCGTGATGCGATTCGGTCTGGGGAGCCATGCGCCTCTGGGGAATACCTTCTCTGTGCCCCGATGAAACACTGGAATCACTGGCGCGCCCGTTCGCGCAGCAATCAGTCCAATCCCCGGCTTGGCGGGCCGCAAGTCGATTCCATCTCCTCGCGTCCCTTCCGGAAAGATTGCAACGATCTCCCCTGCTTTCAGAAGCGAGTTTGCCCGCTTCAACGCCTGTCGGTCGATTCGGTCCCGATTGACCGGAAAAGCGCCGAACTTCCGAATCAGCCAACCAAATAACCGGAAACGGAACAGCTCCTGCTTGGCCATGAAACGGACTGGACGACGCATCACGATCCCGATGATGATTGGATCGATATAGCTCACGTGATTCGCCGCCAGGATCGCCGGTCCCGTACGGGGAATAAACTCCTGTCCCTCGACATGAAGACGGAACGCGATCTTTGCGATGCCAAGGCATAAAAGACGAGCCGTACTGAAGGCGCAGCGAGTAACCGCCTTTTTGAGAGCAAGATCCCGAAAAAACCCAATTCTCATAATATCGAACTATCCCTCTGAAACGCAAGAAAAAATTCAGAGCACTTACGTGGAGCCTTTTGAGGCGGCCGTCTTCCGTCGAATCTCCTCTTCCATCGCATCGACCACCTGAGACACAGGTAAATCGCTTGTATCAATCGTAACGGCCTCGTCAGCTTTTCGTAGCGGCGAGGCGCGTCTGCCCATATCTCTTGCATCCCGCAACGTAATTTCTTCGGCAAGTTCGTCCATCTTGCGGGTTGCACCGGCAGCCTGCGTCTCGAGATAGCGACGTTTCGTCCGTACCTCTACACGAGCCGTGAGATAGAATTTCAGATCGGCGTCTGGAAAGACCACCGTGCCAATATCCCGCCCGTCCATGACGACCCCTCCCTGCGCCGCCATGTGTCGCTGGTGCGTCACCATCACAGAACGAACGCTCGGGTGGGTAGAGATTTTCGAAGTTGCCTGTTCTACTTCGCGTTCCCTGATCTGTCGGCTGACCTCCTGTCCATCGACAAGAATCAGTTCCCGATCACCGGCAGGCTCGATGACAATAGAGGTTTCATCGGCCAGTCGCCGCAGGCTTTGTTCATCGTCCAGGTCAAGACCTGCCCGCAGCGCCTTCCACGACAGCGCGCGATACATGGCCCCGCTGTCGATATACCGATATCCCAGCCGCTTGGCAAGCAGGCGAGCCGCCGTGCTTTTTCCTGCTCCTACGGGCCCGTCGATTGCAATAATAAGGCCGTCCGTCGTTCTACTCAACTGGTCGTTATCCCTCCAACGCTATGCTGCCTGTGCGCCCAACATCTGCACGATTCCAGTGACCTGCGTCATACCCAGAACCGAGCAGATCAAGGACGCAGGGAGAAGCCGACCGGAGCGTACGGGTTGTACGTGCGGATCAGCGACGACCCGAGGACGCCGATATGCGACGGTTATCGATATGGCGTTAGACCTCCAAGGGAACGGCTGCCCCTGGCAGGATGGTATCCAACCGGGTCCAGAAATCCGGGAATGAGCTGCCGACACAGGATGGATCGGAGATGGTGGTGCTCCCTCTTGCCGCCAAGCCCGCCACGGCCAACGCCATCGCTATCCGATGATCTCCCCAACTGTTGCAGTGACATCCGGATAGTGAAGCGCTTCCCTGAATCACCATACCATCATGGCGTTGTTCAATCTGTACGCCAAACCGACGAAGCTCTTGGTCAAGAGCGGCAAGCCGGTTCACCTCCTTGACCCGGAGTTCGGCCGCATCCCGTATGGTGGTGGCGCCCGTAGCGAGCGCCGCAGCCACCGCAAACACCGGGATCTCGTCGAGCATCCGGGGGATCAGGGCCCCGACTACCTCGGTCCCGTGCAGCGCTTGGCTCCTGACATGGAGGTCGGCAACCGGCTCACCGGAGATGATACGCCTTCGGCTGACCTCAATCACCGCACCCATCGACTGCAGCGCATCTAACAGGCCGGTTCGAGTCGGATTGATGCCCACCCCTCGCAAAGTCAGCTCTGACCCAGGGATCACCAGGGCCGCGACGAGGAAGAAGGCGGCCGCTGAAAAATCGCCCGGAATGGCGATCTGGAACGCCGGGATCGTCTTGACGCCACTGACTCGGAGACGTAAACCGTTGCGGTGGATCGGTATACCGATCGCTTCGAACATCCGCTCCGTATGATCACGCGAGAGGGATGGCTCGGTGACCGTCGTCTCTCCTTCGGCAAAAAGACCGGCCAACAGGATCGCGGACTTAACCTGGGCGCTGGCGATCGGGCTGACATAGTCGATCGCCCTCAGATGCGTGCCCTTGATGGCGAGGGGTGGGAAGTTGCCGCCGTCACGACCGAGAATGGTGGCCCCCATCGATCTCAGCGGCATGGCAACCCTGGCCATCGGCCGTGCGCGCAGATACCGGTCGCCCGTCAGCACGGAAAAGAACGGCTGCGCCGCCAGTACCCCCGCCAGGAGCCTCATCGTCGTTCCGGAATTCCCAAGATCTAGAACCTCCTCCGGCTCCTTCAATCCGCCCAGCCCGCATCCGCGAATCCGCAGTCGATCGTTGCCCAACTCTTCAACCGTGATGCCCATGGTTCCAAACGCTTTGGCGGTGTCGCGACAGTCATGGCTTCGAAGCGCGCCGGTAATCTCCGTGACCCCATCAGCCAGTGACCCCAGGATGATCGCGCGATGAGTGATCGACTTATCGCCTGGAAGAGTCAGTTCACCCTTCAACGGACCGATGGGATCGACCCGCATTCGTTCTACACTGTTCTTGAGCATGTCGTCTCAATTCGTTCGGAGAGCAAGCGGAGCATACGTTCGCTGACCGCCGATCCCTCCACCGGCAGCCACTCGATCTCATCTTGGTGACGGAACCAGGTGAGCTGACGTTTGGCATACCGCCGTGTATCGCGCTTGAACGAAGCGACCGCGTTCTCAAGACTGATCTGCCCTTTCAGGTGCGCGATTATATGACGGTACCCGATGGCTCGTAGAGGCCTTAGTGTTTCGCGGTAGCCCCGATCAAGCAGGCTCCGGACCTCACGCAGCAATCCTTGCGCCATCATCGTCTCTACTCTCGCATCAATCCGTTGGTACAGTTCCTGTCGATTCCGCTCAAGGCCGAATCTCAACACTGGCCCGGAGACCGGTTTATAGTTGCGGCGCCCCTCTACCCTGAGGGTCGAGATGGGACGACCACTCACGGTTGCAACTTCAAGCGCCCGCACGATTCGAAAGAGGTCATTGGGATGGATCGCCACAGCCGCCTCGGGATCGACGACCTCGAGCCGCCGGTGTAGAGTCGCGGAGCCCACTTGCGCCGCCTCCTGATATAGTGTCTCTCTGAGTGGGGTCATCTCCCCCGGTCCGTCAAACAGGCCGTAGAAGAGCGCGCGGACATAGAGGCCGGTTCCGCCTACTACGATCGGAAGACGTCCACGAGCGCGGATGTCGACGATGGCGGCAGAAGCCAGCCTCACATAATCGGCTGCCGTGAAGGGCTGGTCAGGCTCGACGAGGTCCAGAAGATGATGAGGAATACGCCGTCGCTCGTCAACGCTCGGCTTCGCAGTCCCGATGTCGAGATCGCGGTAGACCTGCATCGAGTCGGCTGCAACGATTTCGCCCCCCACCCTCTCCGCCAGGGCGAGAGCCAACGACGACTTCCCGGACGCAGTCGGACCCACCAGCACAATAAGCGGCACAGGGCTCAAGAGATTACTACCTCCTTCAGACATATGATCTACCTGTAAGTAATTATATACCACACCCAGCACCCTCTTGTATCTGAAGCTGATAGCTGAGCGCTGAACGCTTCACCTTGGCAGCTTCAATGCCTGTAGGATCCGGAAGGTCGCTTCAGCTTTATTGAGGAGATAAAAGTGTAGGCCAGGGATACCTGCGTCAAGCAGTTCGCGGCATTGTCCGATGGCGTATCGTACCCCTACGTCCACTTGCCCATCAGGGTCATCCCGATACGCCTCCAGCTCAGCGAGGAACGATGCCGGTATCTTGGCCCCGCACATGGATGTAATACGCTGAACCTGGCCCAAGTTGACGACCGGCAGGATACCTGGAATCAGAGGCGCTGCAATTCCGGCCTCTTCGTAACGCCTGCGAAAGTCAAAGAAATCGCGATTGTCATAAAAGAGCTGCGTGATCACTGCATCGGCGCCCGCATTCACCTTCCGCTTCAAGTTCGCTAAATCGACTGCAGGGCTTGGCGCTTCCTGATGCGTTTCGGGATAGCCGGCGACGGCAATGCTAAAGCGGGGGAACTCCTGCCGAATCATCGCCACCAATTCATTGGCATACGCAAACCCGCCCTCTGGTTTTTTGAACTCTGCCTGCCCCTTTGGAGGATCGCCGCGCAAGGCGACGATATTCTCAATGCCCAGATCGGCGGCCTCCTTCAACCACTGCCGAATCTCCTCCACGGTCGATCCCACGCAGGTCCGGTGAGCTGCTGTCGTCACGCCAAACGTCTTACTGATCTTTGCAGTCAGCTCTAGGGTTTTTTCCTGAATCGATCCTGCGGCGCCATAGGTGCATGACACGAAGGAAGGGCGATACACCATCAGGGCTTCGAGGGCAGCGAACAACTGGGGATTCCCGGCCTCAGACTTGGGGGGGAAGATCTCGAAGGAAAGTCCAAACTTGCCTTTGCCGTACACGTCGACGATCTTCATCCGTCTCAGCCACCATTCCTGCGCCACTGTCTGCGCTCAAGCGACCACGCGTGAAGAAACGCAACGGCAGCCAACACCATGCGGGTGGGCCAATGATTGTCAGAGGGCGCCAAATACAAAGACCCTCGCCTCCGTCCGTCCATCTGCGAGGGCCTATCGTATCCTATCGGTTGTGCGAATAAGGCGTTGACCTGAGCGTCGTGACGTCTCCCTTGACTCCATTGAGGCTCTGGTTAATGTGTCCCTGGTTTCTTGATCCAGGTCATCAT